>DATEME010000133.1:0-2395 GCA_035275865.1 Candidatus Acidiferrales bacterium
CGCTTCTCGACGCGGCCATCCGTTCTGGCAGGCACCGTCCAAACCGTCTCCGGCACAAGAGTTCCAAGCCCGCGCACGTCACGCAGCATGGAGCCGCGCTGCACGGTACCCGGGAACACGGTCGCGGCATCCACGGAAGGAGCCGCGGGCGAAAGCCGCGAGAGCCCTAAACCAATACCGATCACTACAACCAGGGCTATGGAAATATAAATCGTTCGCCGGATTCTCTTCTTTCGTTTTTCATCGGGCCGTGCGATGTCCATGATCGAACCTCTTAACGCGCTTCTCTTTTTGCGCTGTGATGTGCGGCGTTAACTTACCGTTGCCCGTCATACTTCCGCAAATGCCGTATCGCCGCCGGTCAAGAATATCAATTCTCTGCTGGGAACCCGTTATATCGGATTCCGACTCAGTGAGCAAGCCTCTTTCGACGCCTCAAAGGCGGCTGAGCGCTCCGTTTTGCTACTCGTAACGCAAAGCTACCATTGGATCCACGCGCATCGCGCGCCGCGCCGGAACGTAACACGCGAGCAGGGCCGTCGCCGATAGAACAATCGCGACGGCTGCAAGCACCAGCGGGTCCATCGACCCAACGCCATAGAGCTGGCTTTGCATCGCGCGCGCCACAAGGTACGAACCGGCCAGGCCGATCCCTAATCCAATCGCCGTCAGCGTCATTCCTTCCCGGATCACCAGCCCCAGCACACGCGAGGGAGCCGCGCCTAGCGCCATTCTGAGGCCAATCTCGTGCGTCCGCTGCGTAACTCCAAACGCCATCACACCGTAGATTCCCAGGCTCGCCAGGATCAATGCCACTGCGGCAAAAGTCCCTAAGAGCGACGTCGCAAAGCGGTCTCCCGAAAGGTCGCGATCGAGGATCTGATCCATCGTGCGAACGTTCGAAATCGGCAAGTCAGGATCCATCGACTGAACCACTGCAGCGAGACTCTTCGTCATCCCGGCAGGATCATTATAGGTCCGGAGCGAAATCGAAGCTTGCGGCCACGGACTCTGCCAGAAGGGAACATCGATCTCGGCAAAATTCGCGTTTCGCAGATTGCCGTTCTTTACGGTGTGGAACACGCCGACAATCTGCCATTCCAGCGGCGGGCCGAGTTTTGTTACGCCCGGAATCAGCTGTTCCACGATCACTTGCTGCGTCAATGGGTCGGCGCCGCCCAAAAACCGGCGGACAAAATTCTCGTTGACCATCGCGACGCGCGCGCCGTTCGCCACGTCCTGCTCGGTAAATGCGCGCCCCTTCGTCATCTCGATCCCAAAGGCCTTGTAATAACCAGGCGTCGCCATTTGGAATCCAGCGCCCGGCCTGGAAGAAGGATCGCTCACCGGCTTGCCCGCGATCGTAAACGGCATTCCGAAACTCGTGCCTCTCAGAGGCAGCCCAGTCGAAGCCGAAGCTTCCTCCACGCCCGGCAAGGCTTCGATCTTCTCGATCAGTTCTTTATAGAAAGCGTTGATCTGCTCCGCCGAGGTGAGTCGACCATTCGGAACGGGCAGACTGAACGTCAGCACGTGATCCTTGCGAATCCCCAGATCCACGCGGCGCAAATTCCAGAAGGTGTGGATAGCCAGCCCCGCTCCGGTCAACAGCGTCAGCGCAAGAGCAAATTCGCTGACCACAAGCATGCGCCGCAAGCGATGCCGAGCCGCGCTGGCCGTCGTGTGTCCGCCTTCCTTCAAGATTTCATTCAAATTCAGCCTGGAGGCGTGCCACGCCGGCGCCGAACCGAAAAGCAATCCCGCCAGTATCGTCGCCGCCATGGTGAAAGCCAGCACCGGCAGGCTCAGTCGCACATCCGCCTCGGATGGCAATGTATATGCCGGCATCAATGCCATCATCATCTTCAGCATTGCCCACGCCAGCCCGATTCCGAAAAGTCCTCCGATGCCGGCCAGCGCCAGGCTCTCTGTGAGGAACTGCCGGAAAAGCTCCTGCCGCGATGCGCCTGCAGACGCGCGAACCGCGATTTCCTTCTGCCGCGCCATCCCTCTTGCCAAGAGCAGGTTGGCCACGTTCGCGCACGCCACGAGCAGCACAAATACGACGGCGCCCATCATCAGCCAGAGTGAATTCTGCGCGTCGCGGCCAAAGAAATCGTTCTGCAGCAGCTCCACGCTGGAGCTCCAGCTCTTGTTCGACTGCGGATAGGCCTGTGCGATGTGCTGCGTCACCACATCCATATCCGCCTGCGCCTGTGGAATTGTCACTCCGGTTTTCAGGCGGCCCGCAATCAGTAGCCAGTGAAAATCGTGGTTGATCTGCTCAGGCTTGAACGCCAGCGGTGCAAACACTTGCTCGTCTAGCCGGTCGTACGCGCCCGGCGGCAGCACGCCCACCAGCGTGTAGCTCTCGCCGTCCACCCGGACCGGCTGC
>DATEME010000134.1:0-3442 GCA_035275865.1 Candidatus Acidiferrales bacterium
AAGAGCGGCTCGGCGCCCTGCGTCAAAATATCGTTCACGCAGTGATTCAGAATATCCGCGCCGACAGTCGAATGAATCCCCGTCACAAACGCGATCTTCAGCTTCGTCCCGACGCCATCCGCGCTCGCCACCAGCACCGGCTCCCGCCAGCGCTTGTAATCGAGCTCGAAGAGCGCACCAAAGCCGCCGATCGGCGCCAGCACTCCGCGACGAAACGTCTTGCCCGCCATGGCGGCAATCCGTCGTTTGGCTTCATCTGCAACCGTGATATTTACGCCTGCATCGGCGTAGCGCATGTGTGCTCGTTTTCCCGAGGGGAGGGCGGCGGTCTCACTAGAAGATCAAACTTCCCGAAAAATGGCTACCAGAAAATATGAAACAGCCGGTGCCAACGAATCGTACTCGGATGAATGATCGCATTCGCGTACGCTTCGAACCGTTCCGGCAAGTGCCCCGGATCCCACGCGCCCTCGGGCGCCTTGATCGACATATAAATCATCACCGGCGTCCCGATAATATCCGAGCGCGGCACGAATCCCCAGTAACGGCTGTCGTTCGAGTTATCGCGATTGTCGCCCATCATAAAATACTCGCCCGCCGGCACCACCAGCTCGCCGTTCACCGTATTCTTCGCTAGCTCCTCGGCCCATTCCGGCCGGTCCACAAAACTCGGTGCCATCTCCGGGGCCTCACCCGGGAAATTTTCCGATGTATATTCCTGATAATCCGGCTGATGCTGTACGTAAGGCTCGTTAAGCGGCTTCTCATTCACGTAAACTTTGCCGCCGACAATCTTGATGTGATCGCCCGGCACGCCAACGCACCGCTTGATGAAATCCGGAAATCCCTGATCGGCCAGCGGCGCGCGAAACACGATAATCTGCTGCCTCTTCGGGTTCCGCCACAGCGGCTCGTGTATCGACGTAAACGGAATCCCAATGTCGTACCCGAACCTGCTCACAATTAAATGGTCGCCGATCTGCACCGTCGGTTCCATCGAACCGCTCGGAATCACCCGCGCCTGTACGAATGCCCCTTCTATGAAAAGAAACGCTACGATGACCCAAAACCACGAAACAACTTCGATCCAAACCCGCTGCGCTGCCGTCGTTCTTATCACTTCGGTTCGTTCGCGATCGGCAGGCAACGCCTGTTCCACGTCAGCATTCACGATGAGCCTCCACTTCCAATTGCACCAGCTCTGTCGGGTAGCTGCCCGTGTAGCAGGAGGTGCAGAATTTTCTCTCCTCTGTATCGCGCACCGCAGTGCGCAGCGACTCCAACGACAAATATCCCAGCGAATCCGCCGCTAAAAACTTACGTATCTCCTCCACGGAATGTTTCGCCGCAATCAGTTCGTCGCGCCGGGGCGTATCCACGCCGTAATAACACGGCGAAATCGTCGGTGGGCACGAAATCCGCATGTGGACTTCCGTCGCTCCCGCTTCTCTTACCAGCCGAACGATCTTCCGGCTCGTCGTCCCTCGCACCAGCGAATCATCCACCAAAATCACGCGCTTGCCTTCCAGCATGCGCCGCACCGGATTCAACTTGAGCTTCACGCCAAAATCGCGAATCGCCTGCTCCGGCTCGATAAACGTCCGCCCCACGTAATGGTTGCGGATCAGCGCCATCTGAAACGGAATTCCCGATTCTGCCGAATATCCGATCGCCGCCGGCACGCCAGAGTCCGGCACCGGTGCGACCAAATCCGCATCTACTGGATGTTCTCGCGCCAGCAGGCGCCCAAGCTGCTCCCGGCTGTCGTTTACCGGACGCCCAAACACGATGCTGTCAGGCCGCGAAAAATACACATGCTCAAAAACGCAGTATTGATGCGGCTTTTCCGCCGCAAACCGGATCGACTCAATGCCGCTGCGCGAAATCCTCACCATCTCGCCCGGTTCCACCTCGCGCACATATTCCGCATCGATCAAATCGAACGCGCAGGTCTCCGATCCCGCCACCCACGCGCCTTCAATCCGTCCCAGTGCCAGTGGCCGGAACCCGCGCGGATCGCGAATCACATACATCTCGTCCCGCGTCAAGAGCAGCAGCGAATACGCACCTTCCACTTGGCTCAACGCATCCGCAATCGCGCCAGGCAGATTCCTCGCCGAACTGCGCGCGATCAAATGCACGATCACTTCCGTGTCGCTCGTCGTCTGAAAAATCGATCCGCGATGCTCCAGCCGCCGCCGAATCTCTGACGCGTTCGTCAGATTTCCGTTGTGCCCCAGCGCGAGCTTTCCCTTGTTGCAATCGATCACGATCGGCTGCGCGTTCGTCAGCGTCGTGTCGCCGGCCGTCGAATACCGCGTGTGCCCGATCGCCACGTCGCCCGGCAACTGCTTGAGAGCCGCAGGCGTAAAAATCTCCTGCACGTGCCCCAGCGATTTGTGCACGTGAATATCGAGTCCGTCAGAAGACGCAATCCCCGCCGACTCCTGCCCCCGATGCTGCAAAGCATAAAGCCCCAGATAAGTAAGCTTTGCCGCCTCCGGGTGCCCAAACACACCAAACACGCCGCAATGATCGTGGAAATGCTCGTCTTCGAGAATATGGAGGGTCGACATTAAGAAAGCTGCTTTCGCCCGCGTGACACAGCCACTCCTGGCTGTGCGCTTGGCAATGAAAAGACGTCTACCGAGAACAAAGCTTCTTACGACTCCAAAGCGTTGGACAGCGATTCCGCCCAAGGTTTCCGGAACGAGTCAATCTCCCCCCGAATTACCGCAGCTTGTGGCACAGCCACTCCTGGCTGTGCGCTTCCGCACTCTATACGAAATTCCCCCCGCGTCACCGTTCCGATGCGCGAAGCGCTCACATTATATTGTGCCGCAATCGCGTTGACGCGGGCAAGCAAAGCCGGAGACGCCGAAACCACCGCGCGTGTACCGCGTTCTCCAAAGAGAGCGTACTCCGCAGATTCCTCGCTCGTAATTTTCACCTCAGCCGAGAGCCCGTCGCTCCCAAAGCAGCTTTCCGCAAGCGTTACCGCCAGCCCGCCGTCGCTCACATCGTGCGCCGAAAGGATCGCCTTCTCGCCTGCCAAATCAACCAGACAATCGATCAGCCGCTTCTCCGCATCCAGATCGATCGTTGGTGGCTCTCCCGCCACGACGCCCTGAATCACCTTCGCATACTCCGAGGACGAAAACTCCCGCGTCAGTTCGCCTGAACTTGCAGTTTCGTCAGGACACGGCTTTAGCCGTGCCGTCTGGCTGGCGGCTGCTGCGGCTCTAGTCGCTGAGGGCACGTTCTGGTTTTCAGGGGGTCGGACCTTTAGGTCCGACATTACGCCCTCACTGTGTTCTTGGGCTTTAGCCCCTGAAGCCACCGCCGCGTCCAGCAGCACAATCGCATCGCCTTCATTGCGAAACGCCGATCCGAGCGCGCATTCCGCGTCCTCAATAATCCCCAGCACGCCGAGAATCGGCGT
>DATEME010000135.1:0-1858 GCA_035275865.1 Candidatus Acidiferrales bacterium
CCAGTATCCCGCGCAGAGGGCGAATGGTGGTCTCCGGCTCGGCTCGTGGTCGCTTGGGCGCAACCGGCGAGTGGCAGCACGACGCAGGCAGCGGCAAGCCATGTCCACGATCTCAATGCCGGGGCACCGCTCATTCGATGACCTCGTCGGCGCGGGCGAGGATCGTTTGCGGGATAGTCAGCCCCAGTGCCTTGGCGGTCTTCAAGTTGACGAGCAGCTCGAACTTGGTCGGCTGCTGGACAGGCAAGTCGTCGGGTCTTGTGCCTTTCAGGATTTTGTCGACATCACCGGCGACGACACGGCGCCAGCCGTCAAAGATGTCGGCGCCGTAGGATATGAGCCCGCCTACCTCGAAAAACTCGCGCAAGCCGTACATAGCTGGGAGCTGACGCCCTGCAGCGAATTCGACGACGCTTTTTCGATGGGAGATCAGGAGAGCGTCCGTGTCAATAACCAACGCATCCGGCGTTTGTCCGACGATCGCTTCAAACGCTATCGGCAAATCCGCCGACTGCCGCACTTCGTGCAGTAAGAGGCTACGCTTTTTCGCAGACGGTGCTGCGAAAAAGTAGCCCCTGCGGGGCAGTTTGAAGCCGGCAGTTGAACATCGACAATTTTTTTGCAGGGTTTCGCCCTTAAGCGCCTACGCTTTTTCGCAGACGTGGCTGCGAAAAAGTGGCCCCTGCGGGGCAGTTTTGTAGCCGGCGGTGGCTGCGTCTAACCTGTCCTCCATGAGCGACGGGCTGAGTACTCTCTACCAGGATTTGCTGGGCGGCAGCTACGATTGCGTCGACCGCATTGTTCTCAACGCTTTCTTCCCGATGGGGCATGATCCCGGCGGCTTCCGTGTGTGGTGGCGGGCGCTGACGGGATCGGACGAGACGCTCGAGAACGCCTACCTGATGCGCCTGGCCGGCCGCTTCAGCCGTCGCGTGCGCGGTTACGCCAAGGCGCAGGGCATTCCCGTAATCGACTGTCCGGCAGGGCAGCGTAAGCACGAGCTGGCCGAACAATATCTCGCCAAGACGAAGATCACGCACGGCTTGTTTCTCGTGCTGGTCGGTCGGGCAAAAGCGCCGGTGTGGGATGTCAGCGCCAACCATCACATCGAAAGAAAGAAACCAATCCCATACGTCAACCACTACTCGTTCCACATCGTCGACCGGGAGTGGGGCCACCTGGCGATCAAGATCAGCGGCCATCCGCCGTTCCCTGCCCAGGTGATCTTGAACGGCCATGAATATGTCGCCTGCCAGGCACGCAAAGCCGGCATCGGCTTCACGAAGCAAGGAAACTGCTTTACAAGCATCTCTGACGCCGCAGGTCTGGCGAAGATCGCAGACACCTTGTCCGAGCATCGGGCTATAGGGCGACTGAGCCAGGTCTGCGAGCGTTGGATTTACAGATGTGTGTGCTTCGCGCTCGACTTCGACGAACAGACGCGGAGCGGGTTTCGTTACCAATACTCCAACTATCAAATCGAATACAGCCGGAACCTGGTCTTCCAGGTCGGTGGCCACATGGACCAAGTGTTTCAGGCGCTGATCGACCGCAGCCGCGCGCCGCTCGACCTGAAAACCATCAAGACCATCCTGGGTTACAAGCACCGTCCGAAATATCGCCGTCGCGCCAAGCGCTCGGCCGAATGGGAAGTCGCGATCGAGAGACCTGTGTATGATCTGACGGTCTTCAAGCTCCACTGCGGCAAGCTGACCCTGAAGATCTATACCAAAGGCGAACGCGTCCTTCGCATCGAAGTGGTTGCCCATAACACGCGGGAACTCAAGTGCGGCCGCTTGCTGAACCGGTTTCCCGAAGTGGTCTGCCGATTGAAAGCCATCCTCGAGAGATTCGCCGA
>DATEME010000136.1:0-11833 GCA_035275865.1 Candidatus Acidiferrales bacterium
ATCGAAGTCGCCCGCCAAGCCGATATTCGAATACACGTAAATCGTCCCCGTCGGCTTCTCGCACGTTGAGACCGCGTAGATCGCGCCATCTTTCACCGACCAGTTCTGCCCGTCTGACGTCCAGCCACTCAGATCGGTACCGTTAAACAACGACGTGAAGCCCGTATTGTCGTTGTAGTCCGCCTGAGCAGCATGAGTGAAGCCGCCACCGCCTCCGCGACCCTGTGCGGCAGCGCCCGGCGCTCCGCCTCGACCGGGCTGGCCAGCCTGAGCCGCTTGCGCTCCCTGCTCTGCCTGTTGCGAGGCAGCGGGCGGCGTATAAACCAGAAAAGTTAATGCGGATACCACAGCTATCACACTCACCGAGCAGATCAGCCGCCCGGCGTAGTTCTTGCAAAATTTCATATTTGCCTCCCGTTCGAATGCCTTAAATTCCGGCCATCCCAATGCCGTCCTGCTGACGGAAAGGACCTTTGGCCCTCCGCGAGACCCCGAATCCCGCGCTTTAAAAACTGAAAGCGACGGAGATTCTACACTTGAATTTGGATTCCGCCAGCATTTTCTGAAACGGTTTCATTTGCGAAACGCGAGGCCAGAACGGGTGTGTTGGTTCGATGCAAGCCTTGGGCAAAATGCGTGGAAAACTCCGGCGCATCCAAAGCAAGAGGGGTCCTTTCCGCCACGGCGGACCTTCGGCGGCTCGCCGCTTCGCGGACGAGCTCAGGATGACAATGGACACAGTGGAGGCGACCTGCTTCGCGGGCGAACGCCAGGATGATGAACGAGACAAATCAGAGGGTAATCACGAGGGTAGGGCGGGGCCGGGACGAGAGTGCCGCGCTGAAGACGCGGCTCTACGTTTAAACCTTCCAGGCGCGGAACGAACGAGAGGATTTCTTGCTCCGGCTACCGGAACACTCACTTCTTCGTGGACTTTGCTGATGCGTTTTCGTATAACCTCATGCCATGCCCGCCAGGGGCAAACCGTCGAAGGAGGATCAGATGGCGAAGAAAGCGAAATCGAAGAAAGCCGCGAAGCCCGCAACAATGAAGGCTCCGAAGTAGCTTTCCGGACCAGCCGCTCGAGTTGTGATTGAAAACTGCGTCAGGACGTAAAAGGACATGAACAGGGCTGCGTCGCTTGCGGCGCAGCCCTATTTTTTCGGAGGAACGACGATGGCGAAGAAGCCGACGGCGGACGATGCGAGACTTATCCTGGAACTTTACGACCTGCGGCGCGAGCCCGAAATGCGCAAGGCGCGCCAGTGGTGGCTCGGCACGTTTTGGCCGACGCAGGTGGACGACTTCCTGAAGGTGCAGGCTGCGGCCGGGACGCCGGAGAACAATTGGTACAGGCAGGTCTCGGGCTACTGGAGCATGGCGGCAAACATGGTGCTGAAAGGCGCCGCGAATGAGGCGCTGTTTTTCGATAATTCCTTTTGCGGCGAAATGTACTTCCTTTTCGCCAAGGTTCGGCCATTCCTGAAGGAATTGCGCGAAAAGACGAACAATCCCGCCTTGTTCGGTAACATCGAGAAGGCAATCATGGGTTCGAAGGTGGCGAGAGCGCGGTTCGCATTACTCGAAAAGAACGTGGCCGCGATGCGGGCAGCGAGGTAAGCAATTCTAAATCCCCGAGGCGGGAGCCTCGGGGCTGGGGACCATCCGATCAGACACGGATTTGGGGGCAAGCTTAACTCGTCGTGAGCGCAAGACGAGACGAGCCCTTCGGGCCGCTTGGCGTCCCTTGACGAAGTTAATTAGGGCAGCGTGACGAATTTCATGGCGGAGAGAAGAGCCCTAGGGCGACCGCAGAATTCGCGATCGACCTGAGCTACAGGACCCTCGGAGTTAGCAGGTTGGGGAGGAGCCTCCCCTTTTGAGAACAGGATGCCCATGTGCAGCGCTGGATTGACGCGATATGAGGCTGCTGCTAGATTGAATTTTGGCGCGAATCGGGGCGAAGACATTGAAAGCAAGCGGCTTATCTCAGATTGTTCTTGCCTGCGCGATTTGCGCCGGAGCGGCCGGCTGCGGCGCGCGCCAGACCCGGATCGCCAAAGCTCCAACCACCGCCCCGCTCAAAACCGCAACAAAAGCCGAACTCGTCGCGAAGTACGACGAACTCGCGCGAAGCATTACGTCAATAAACGCGGGCGTCACCATGCAGTGGACGTCGAGTTCGGCGTTTACCGGCATTATGAAGCAGTACCCGAGAGTGAGCGGCTTCATTTTGGCGCAGAAGCCGGATCTGGTTAGGGTGATTGGGCAGGCGCCAGTGATCGGCACGAATATCTTCGACATGGTGAGCGACGGGAAGACATTTTCGATCTACATTCCGTCGAAGAGTCAATTTTTGACGGGTTCGACGAGCGTGCAGAGAACGTCGGACACAGCCGTTCAGAACCTGCGCCCGCAACACTTGATGCAGGCGATCTTTTGGGAGCCGATTCCGCCGCGAGACGTGGTGCTGGTTGAGCAGGCTATGGACGGCAACTCGAGCGATTATGTCCTCACTGTCGCGAGCGAGGGCGGCGACACGAACGGAGCAGGACCGGCATCCGGCAATTGGCGGATCGCACGCAAGATATGGTTCGAGCGCGTCGGACTCAGCGTGGCTCGATTCGAAGTCTACGGCGACGATGGGCAGATCGAATCGGATATCCACTACGGGCAGTGGCAGCCCTTCGGCGCGGTGCAATATCCGCAGAAGATCACTCTGGAACGCCCCGCGGAAGGCTATACTTTGGCTATTACGGTGACCAAGTTGACGGCCGATGCGACGATTGAACCGAGCCGGTTCGTCCTGAAGCAACCGGCGGGGTCGCAATTGGTCCACGTCGGTGAAGAGGCAGGCGACCAACAACATTGATCGGCTACATGATCTCTCAGAACGTGACGCACCGGCCCGTGCGGACGATCGTCACGATGATTGCAGTGGCTCTGGAAGTGACGCTCGTCATCATCGTCATCGGCGTGACGAGTGCGCTGCTGCTCGATTCGGCGAAGCGTACCGAAGGCGTGGGCGCCGATATCATGGTGCAGCCGCCATCGGCCTCCGTTTTTCTGGGCTTTACCGGCGCACCGATGCCCGTGGCGATCGGGACGAAATTGCAGCAGCTGCAATACGTGCAAGCCGTTGCGCCGGTGCTCACACAGCTGAATTCCGTCAACAGCCTTGAAATGGTTTGGGGAATCGATCCGGCAAGCTTCCGCGCAGTGTCCGGCGGCTTTGTCTATTATTCGGGCTACGGGCTGGAGAATGCGGATAACATTCTCGTAGATGACGTTTATGCGCGCGCGCACAAGGCTCGAGTCGGCGAAATGCTGCACGTTCTGGGGCACGATTTCCATATAGCGGGCGTGGTGGAACACGGCAAAGGTGCGCGGCTTTTTGTGCTGCTCTCGGCCCTGCAGCAGATGTCTGGTGCGACCGACAAAGCGACCGTCTTTTTTGTCAAATGCGACCGCAGCGATCACACATTGGCGGCAATGGACGAAGTCAATCAACTGCTGCCGAACTACACTGTGCGACCCATGAAGGACTATATACAGATGTTTACGGCGTCGAATGTTCCGGGGCTTGCAGCGTTGCGAACTGTGATGATTGCGATCGCCGTGTCGATCGGGTTCCTGGTGATTTTCCTCTCGATGTACACCACGGTGAACGAGCGCACGCGCGAGATTGGAGTGCTTAAGTCGCTAGGCGCATCGAAGCTTTACATCGCCAGGATTATCTTGAGCGAAACGGCTCTGCTGTGCGCTGGAGGCTTCGTCTTCGGAATCGCGCTTAGTTTCCTCGTGCGGGTGCTGATACGCGTGCTCTTCCCATCCCTTCCCCAGGCCCTCATAACTTTCGAATGGAGCGTTTACGCTTGCCTGATTGCCGTGGCGGGCGGCTTGCTCGGCGCGCTTTATCCTACCTGGATCGCCAGCCGCAAGGATCCAGTCGAAGCGCTCGCATACGAATGATTGCTCTCCCTAACTAGGCAGAACCGGCAAACCCGCATAGAATGTTCAGGCTTTGGAGTTGCGAAGGCGCGTAGGGGATTGCTGTTGGAGCTGATACTTAAGACCGAAAACCTGTGGAAGATTTACGGCAACGGCAAGCTGGAAGTGCCGGCGCTGCAGGGTGTGAACGTCGAAGTGGCGGCTGGAGAATTCGTATCGATCATGGGTCCTTCGGGATGCGGCAAGTCGACGCTGCTACATGTAATCGGCGGGCTTGCCAGAGCAAGCCGCGGACGCGTGCTTCTCGACGGCAACGATCTCGCGACAATGAACGATGCCGAGCGGACATCGTTGCGCCGGCACAAGGTCGGCTTCGTCTTCCAGAGATTTAATCTGCTGCCGACGCTGGATGCGCGCCACAACATCACGCTTGCGCAACACATTCACGGCAACGGCTATGACCCGCATCGCTTCGAACTCGTGACGAATCTGCTGGGCCTCGGAGCGCGCCTGAACCATCGGCCCTCCGAGCTTTCCGGGGGGGAGCAACAGCGCGTCGCGCTGGCGCGGGCGATCATCAGCGAACCCAAGATCGTTCTGGCGGACGAGCCGACGGGAAATCTCGACACGAAGAGTTCGGACGCGGTTCTTTCGCTCTTACGCCACTTGAATAAAGAACTGGGCCAAAGCATTGTGATGATCACGCATAATCCGGAGGCTGCGACCTACGGCAACCGTGTGCTGCACATGCGCGACGGAATGGTCGTCGACTCCGTTATTCATTAACATGTGGAAACTCCGGCGTGGAATCGTCAATACGATTTTCTGGTCGTATGAGAGGGGAAGCTGGCCCTACGACGTCCTGGTGGCCCTAATCCTGATCTTTGTTCTCGCAACGCCGCGAAGCTGGTTTCAAGACGGCCCGAGGCCAACGGTTCCCGCAAGCTCGCAAGTACAGTTGATTTCGGAGGATCCGGGAAGCAACGAATCCGTTTACCGCGTGGACGCACGGCTGCTTCCTCCCGATAAGCGCGCGTCAAAGAGCACTCCGGAGCTTGAGCGCGGCACGCACGAAATCCTGGCCCGCACGGTTCCAGCGCTGCAGGATCGCACATTTCAGGTGGAGAAAATCGATTTCGTGCGCGCGAGCGATGGGACCGTCCTCAATTACGATGTGACCCTTCGCATAAGACACCAATAGTCTTCGACGCCTTCCGAAGGGTTCTACACCGCTGTGCTATTATGAAAGCGCCGTCTACCCAGTCTCAATGTGCACGGTGGAGGAACGTTTACAGGTGAAGGGATTCCTGAAAGCCGCGGCGGCTTGCGCTCTGTTTACCGTCGTGGTGGCTGCGGGGCAAGCCTTTGCCAGGCAGGGCGCAATTACGCTGGACGCAATCCTCAAGCAGCTTGATCGCTCCGCGAAGAATTTTCACAGCCTATCCGCAGACGTCGAACGTACGAAGGTTACAGTCGTCGTAAACGACCGCTCGACCGAAGCGGGCACATTGCTTGTGCGCAACGACAAAATGCTGCTTCAAATGAATCCGCCCGATTCGCGCACGATATTGCGCAATGGCGACAATATCTACGTCTATACACCCGGACTGAATCAGGTGGAGGAATACAATCTAGGCAAGAATCGCGACTTGGCCGACGAATTCCTGCTTCTAGGATTCGGAACGTCCGGCAGCCAGATGGAAAAAGGCTTCCAGGTTAAATACACAGGCGAAGAGACGATCGAGGGCAAGAAAGACGCCTTACTCGATTTGACCCCTCGGTCGGCAGCGGTTCTCAAGCAGTTCTCCAAGATTCAGATTTGGCTGGATGAGACGACCTGGCTGCCCGACCAACAGCAGTTCACTGAAAACGGCGGCGACTATCTCATCATTCGTTACACGAAGATGGTTCGCAATCCGAATGTCTCCGATTCGAAGTTTAAGCCGCACTGGCCTAAAGGCACTGAGAAAGTGAAGCCGCAAGGCTAACTTCTCTCGTGCTATTTCGCCGTTCTCCCCGGAACGGAGGATAAAAGGAACGCATTCCGAGCTTTCGCTTTTGTCCGGGCATCGCTCGTGTGGCAAACTGTCCCTCCAAGGCGCGGATCGGGAATGCCGGAAGACAAAGGGCTGCTAATCGTTTACACGGGACCGGGCAAAGGCAAGACCACGTGCGCTCTCGGCACGGCTTTCCGGGCGGTCGGACAAGGGCTGCGCGTGCTGATGGTGCAGTTCATCAAGGGTTCATGGCACTACGGCGAGCTCGATGCCGCGGAAATGCTCGGACACGATAAGTTCGAAATCCGGCCGATGGGCCGGGGGTTCGTGAAAATCGGCGGCGCCGAAGCCGACCCCGAGGACATTCGCCTTTGCGAAGAGGCCTGGCGTTTCGGCCGCGATCAGATTTACAGCGAAAAATACGACCTCGTCGTACTCGATGAGATCAATTACGTGATCAGCTATAAGATGTTGGATCCCGAAGAGGTGACTTCTTCGCTCAGGGCGCGGCCCGAGCGCATACACGTGATATGTACGGGGCGCAATGCTCATCCGAAGCTGGTGGAGGCCGCCGATCTCGTCACCGAAATGCGCGAAGTGAAACACCCCTATACGAAAGGCATCCTGGCCCAAAGAGGAATCGATTATTAGCCTGAGGCTGCCGCTACTCCGAGCCGCCGGCATCGATTATTCCGAATATGTCTTGGTTTAAGCGCGACAAAAAACCGATTGAGAATCCCACTCCGGTGGACGAGCGGCGCGTGCGTACGGAAGGGTTATGGGAAAAGTGCCCCTCTTGCCGGGCGGCGATATGGAAAAAGGATCTCGAGCAGAACCTGAACGTCTGCCCAAAATGCGAGTATCACTTCCGCATCGGCGCACGCGACCGGCTGGCGCTTCTTCTTGATGAAAATGCGCCATGGACGGAGCATGACGCGGATCTCGCTTCGAACGATCCTCTCCATTTCGCGGACACTAAGGCTTATGCGCAACGGCTTAAGGACGCGAAGAACAAGCTAGGAATGAGCGATGCGATCCTTACGGCCGAAGGACGCCTCGACGGCCGTCCCGTGATCTGCTGCTCAATGGAATTTGGATTTATCGGCGGGTCGATGGGCTCCGTTGTCGGTGAAAAAGTCGCACGGGCGATTGAACGTTCACTGGAGAAGAAAACCCCGCTTATTATCGTATCGTGTTCAGGCGGCGCACGGATGATGGAGGGCACCGTGAGCCTGATGCAACTCGCGAAGGTGTCCGCCGCTCTGGCTCGCCTCGATGAAGCTCGCGTGCCGTTCGTCTCTGTGCTGACCGATCCGACAACAGGCGGCGTTACGGCCAGCTACGCCATGCTTGGCGATCTCAATATTGCCGAACCCGGGGCCCTTATCGGCTTCGCCGGTCCGCGCGTGATCGAGCAGACGATCCGGCAAAAACTCCCCGACGGCTTTCAGCGCTCCGAATTCCTGCTGGAACATGGCTTCCTCGATGCCGTCGTGCCGCGCAAGGATTTGAAGGGCTTCTTGTCTCAGGCTTTCGGCTTCTTCCTCGATTGAAAATGAATTACGAAGAGTCTGTTCGCGCTCTGCTCGCCCTAGGCAGAGAACTGGCCGCACCGCGCCAGCCGGCGCAGAGCTCAGCCGCTGGAGCGCAAATCCAAAAGTTCGGCCTGAAAAATATCGAGACGCTCTCCGCCTCGCTCGGCAATCCTCATCGTGCCGTTCCTTGCGCTCACGTCGCGGGAACAAATGGCAAAGGCTCGACGGCCGCGATGCTTGAATCGATTCTGAGGGTGGCCGGCTTGCGCACGGGTCTTTACACCTCGCCCCATCTTGAGCGCGTGAATGAACGCATCCGAATCAACGGCGAGGAAGTCTCCGACGAGAATTTCGCGGCCGCATGGACCAGGGTGCATTCCAATATCGAATCGCTGATGGCTTCGGGCGCGCTAGCGGCGCATCCGACTTATTTCGAATGCGTCACGGCGATGGCTTTTCTCATTTTTGCCGAAACGAAGCTGGATTTTGCGGTTTACGAGGTCGGTCTCGGTGGGCGCCTCGATTCGACCAATATCGTGACGCCGGAAGTTGCCGTCATTACGTCCATCGATTTTGATCACGAAAGCTTTCTCGGAAACTCCATCGCGGAGATCGCCGGCGAAAAAGCAGGGATTATTAAGCCTGGAATCACCGTCGTGAGCGCCGCAGAACGCCCGGAGGCGCGCAAGGTGATTGCTGAGCGCTGCCGCCAACTCGGTGCGCGCCTCATCGAAGTCGATTCGACGTATCGCGTAAGATTCACTCACTCCATCGATGGGCGCTATCCGGCAATGGTGGCGCCGAGACGGGGCGGCGGAGCCATATTAACGCTCGCGCCGCCCCTGCCCGGGCGGTTTCAGATTCGCAATGCGCTCGCGGCCGCTGCTGCTGCCCGTGTTCTGGCCGAGCGAGGCTTCGCGCTGAGTGATGAGAACATCGAATCCGGGATTCGTTCAGTTCATTGGCCAGGGCGCCTCGAAAAACTCTCCGATTGTCCCGCGGTATATCTGGATGGCACGCACAACCCCGCCGGGGCCCGGGAACTCGTGAAGTTCTGGAAAGAAAACTTCTCCGGCCGCCGAATCTTTCTGGTTTACGGAACGGTTCGCGATAAAGCCGTGGACGAAATCGCCGGCCTGCTCTTCCCGCAGGCTGAACGGGTCATTCTCACGGCACCCCGCCAGCCCCGAGCGATTTCTGCGGATGTTTTGGCCGAAATGACGGGCCATCTCGCGTCTTCTTTCCTAGTCGAAGCCGAGCCCCAAAAAGCTCTCGAGCGAGCGCTTGATATGGCCTCTCCCGAGGATGCCGTATTTGCTACCGGCTCGCTATATTTGGTCGGCGAATGGCTGGCGTACTGGCGCAACCGAAAAATGGCATCGCAAGCGGCAGCCGAGATACGCCATTCCGAATAGCACGTCTCCCAATTGGCATAACTTGTGAAAATCCGAGCGGAACGAGCCCGCGATCGAATCGCATACCATCTGGTACCAGCCAATTTGGTTTGAAAAGAAACTGTAGCTCAATTCAAGCAGCCAAATTGGGACTACCGCGTCTAACGTCACCAAGGTAGGAATGTCCTATGAGCATCGGCAGTGAACGCCGCAGAACTCTGGAATCATTCGGGCGCTCCCCGGCACTCCTATGTGCCGCGCTGCGCGGGTACCCGCGAAAGATGTGGCTTTACAAGCCATCCGCGACCCGCTGGAGCATTCACGAGATCATTTTGCATCTGGCCGACAGCGAAGCCAGCGCTTACATCTTCTGCCGTCACTTCATCGCGGAGCCGGGCATCGCTCCGGTTGAATTCGATGCTGCGCGCTGGGCCGATTCGCTGGGCTATTTTCATCAAAGCACGCGTGAGGCGCTGGAAATCATCCGCCGGCTGCGACGGATGACTTATCAGCTGCTCGTCACGGTTCCCGAGCCGGTCTGGTCGCATTCGATCGTGCATTCCAAATCGGGTGAACTACATCTCGACAAATGGGTCGAACTTCAGGAGCAACACATCCCGCATCATCTGGCGCAAATGCGCGAGAACTATTTGTCCTGGCTGGAGCGAAATCCGCCGAGGAAAGCGGCTACTCCACCGCATGCGAACCAAACACCGCGTTCTTTCTTAGCCACAGCTTGCTAAGGTGGCCGCATCTTATTGATTGTTACCGGTGTTGCCTTGGAGCGGCATCGACGCCAGCGGCAGCAATTGGATTGAGCCGTCCGGCTCGCGCTCCAGCGCCGGCGCATATTGCCCAAGAAGTTCCCGGCGCCACCAGTTGCCGGTCTCGCGCTTCGTCTTCATCGAGGTGAACCAATACTGATAGATCACAGATCGAACGCGGACTGGTGGATCGTTCGCAAATGGATTGCCGGCAAAGAGCGCGACCACGTCCGGGTCATTGTCTAAGAGCCGCTCTTCCGTGAAAACCACAAACCTATATTCCGGCCACGATCCGAGGGAAGCGAACCAGAGATTCCAGTCAAAACGCGGCTGATACGGAGCGTAAATCGCTGGAGCTCTATCCAAGTCCTGCGGCTTGTAGCGGAATTTGTAAGGAATCCAGATCTTTCCGTCTCGCGTGCCTTGAAATTCGATCTCTTCGCGGGTGGGCGTCATTGTCCCGAAGAGATGATAATCATTGGCTATGCGAAACTGCTCGATCCACGCCGCGGGATACACAGGCAAATGAAAACTCTGCGGAGCGACTTCCTCTAGCAACTTCCCACTCGTCACGTAAAAGACGAGGCCGAGGCACAAACCTGCAACCGCCAGCCGCACCGGGTGTAAGCGCTCTCGCCATTCAGCACGCCAGCCCGTGGGAGCGGATTCGTGTGCTTTGTCAATGAGTTCGCGCAGCTTTGCGGGGACGATCCCTTCGACGAACCGGTCATCTAGAAGCAAAAAGCCGAGCGCCAGCACGATGTAGTTCAGGAATGTGTAGTTGGCCGTGAGAATGATCCCGATCTGAAAGGGCGTCACAATCCAGAAGCAGATGATCCGAAAGCGCCGCGGAAGAAACATCATCCAGATGATGAAGAGCTCCGCGGCAAGCGTCAGGCCGGTGCTGAAGGCCTGGAACCAGTGGGGCAAATGCTGCGCGTACCATCCGATCCACGTCGGGAGCGGTCCGTTCTGATAATACTGATCCATCGCCGTGAAATTTCGCCAGGAAGGATCGCCGCCCATCCATTTGGCTACGCCGGATTCGAAATAAATCCGAAACCATTCCCATCGCAGCAAGAATAAACTGAATCGTGATGCTGGACGCGCCCTCGCTAGTCCCGGGCGGAATCCCGGCGGCGCAAAAAACAGCGAAATGAAGCCCGCAGCAAGCAGCATTCCGTCAGATTGATAACCGGAAAAATCCTGCGCCGCGCTAACGAACGAAACGAAACAAACAAAACACACCATCAGGGACGCGCGCGGCCATAAATTGAGGAAGACCAGCACCGAAGCGGAGAGTCCCAGCCAGATGACAGCCATCAACGCGCGGTCGCTTGAAGCGAGCCAAAATAGCGTGGGCGCGAAGTCGTATTTCGACCAGGGGAAAGCGTGCGCGACGGCTTCGAGATAGTCGCGCGCCGGGAGCAGCCCGTTCGGTCCGATCAGCCCTTTAATTTGAAAGAGGAGAGCGTAGAAAGCGGAGAAATATATGAACCCCAGCCAACGCAGAAAAATCCAGCACGCCCAGAGATGTCCGCTTTGCCCCTCGCGGGGCTTCTCGGGGCCGAGGAGCCAATTCGCCGCGTCACTAAGCAGCGGAAACATCGCCCGTGATTATACCGGGCGGAGTTCCCGGTGGCCGAATTGAGACTGGCGCCGCTATTTTAGTAAAGGATTTATCGTGAGTAATCGGCCGGCAGCGAGCGCAAATATGCCATTACGGCGAGTGCGTCCGATTGGCTCATATGGTAGATGTGCATCGGCGGCTGAATCGGCAGACCATTTGGCCCGATGCCGCGCTCGAAAATATCTTCGCCTTGGGCATCCGTAAATCCTACAAAGCCAGAAATGCCCGGCGCGCGATTCGCCCAGTTCGTCATCGGATGCACAGGCTGGATCCAGATCTGCGCGCCCTGCAATTGCCGCGATTCGTCCAAATTGCCGTTGGCATCGCGCGGCGTGTGGCATTCCTCGCACATCGCCACGTCTTCGACGATATAGCGCCCGCGCTCAACGTCACCTTGCGACGCAGAGGCGGTCTTCTGCGCCGGCGCATGCATTTGCGCAGCGCGCGCCGAGCTCGATCGCGAAGCGAACAAAGCAACGCACGCGACGGCCGCGAACAGTATCGTCAAACTGAAAGCCAAACGGCGATTTGCATTCATCGATGTTTTCCCTAATTTTATTTG
>DATEME010000137.1:0-4733 GCA_035275865.1 Candidatus Acidiferrales bacterium
CTCGGAGAGGCTGATGCTGACGCGATCTCGCAACGGGCTGCGGAGCCACTTCTCCCACGGAAAGGTGAAAGTTCTCTTGCGCTTGCCGACCTGGCCCGCAACATTGGCCGGCAGGAGGTCGCCCAGCGCGCTGATCAGGAGCGATTTGGGTCCATGTGGGCCAACCTTTTGGGCTTCGGGCGATGAGAGCACATATTCCACGAGAGCAGCGTCAAGGAACGGTACGCGGACTTCCAACGAATTGGCCATGCTCATGGAGTCCGTGTCGCGGAGAAGCGTATTGAGCATATAAGATCGCAATTCGAGCCAGGATACGGCCCCAAACGCGTCCATTTCTCGCGCTTCCCGGGCACACCGGGCGAGCCAATTCCGCCAAAGAAGACCTTGCGGCCCGCATACAACGCCGTCTGACGCAAGTTGACTAGGGGTGAAAAGACCGCGTGTAAAGAAATAGGGGTGCGGGAAAGCTGTCGGGTCGAGCCAGGCAACTGAGGCCTTTTCGAAGGCGGGTCCTCGTGGAGAGCGCGTAATAGCTCTCGCCGTCCAGCCGGCGACGCGACGCAAACTGTCGGGAATGACAGCTGCAAGCGAGGCGAGGCGCGCCACGGAGCGCGTCGTGCGGAACGTCGGGTAGCCGCCGAAGATTTCGTCGCTGCCGAGACCGGAGAGCGCCACCTTGAGGCCGGATTGGCGAGCGGCCCAGGAGACAAAGTATGTGTTGATGCCGTCCATGCTGGGCTGATCGAAAGCCGCGATGGCCTCGTCGAGACGGGCGACCATTTCGTCGCCAGAAAGCTGCAATTCCGAGTGCTGAGTACCGAGGCGCTCGGCAGTGCGACGTGCTTCGGCCGCTTCGCTGAACTCCAAATCCGGGAACGCCACGGTGAAGGTATGAATGCCCGGATGGGCTTTCGCGGCAAGGGCAGCAATGGCGGTTGAGTCCAAACCGCTGCTGAGAAAAACGCCGACGGGCACATCTGCAATCAGATGCGATTGGACAGCGCGGTCGAGAGCCGAACGTACTTCACTGGTCACGGCGGAATCGCGCTGCCGCGTCGGCTTTGCGGAAGAAGCAGGCGCAGAGAATTTCGGTTCCCAATACGGACTTGATTTCAAGTTAGCCGGGGGCGCGGCAGGAGAGATTTCCGCGAAGCGGCCCGGAGGAAGCGAATAAACACCTTCGACAAGTGTGTTTGGCTCGCACACCGAACCGAATAGCAGGTATGACGAGACTGCGTCCGGCGAGATTTGAGCCGGGACAAGGCCGGTGGCGAGCAAGGCTCGGACTTCAGAGGCGAAGAGCAGTGCGCCATCGATTGCCGCGTAATAGAGCGGCTTGATGCCGAATCTGTCGCGCGCAAGTATCGCTCGCTTTACGAGACCAGACGGACCTTCCGGCATTTCCGCCAGGACAAAAGCGAACATGCCGTGGAGACGCGCGAAACCTTGGGTTCCCCATTGCTCATAAGCGTGGACAATCACTTCCGTGTCCGAATGCGTGCGGAACCGGTGGCCGCCGGCAATCAGTTCATCGCGAAGCTCGCGGAAATTGTAGATTTCGCCGTTGAAGCAGACGCCTAGCGTGTTTGTTTCATTCCAGATCGGCTGCGTACCGCCGGCAAGATCGATGATGCTCAGCCTGCGGGTGCCGGCAGCAAAACGCGGAGCAACGAGCGAGCCCTCTTCATCGGGTCCGCGATGAAGAATTGAGCGGAGCATGCGCGCGAGTACGGCGGCGTTTTCTTCTTTCGAGTCGCGTCCAATGATTCCACAGATACCGCACATGCGAGAGGCACTCCGTTACTGAAGCTCAGAATCACATAAGTCGGTTTTCGGCTCAATGGTTCAGCAGCGCACTGCTGCGGTGAGGGCGCTTAGCATGAAAAAGGGCTCCTTTTCAAAAACGGCCCCGCGATTGCGATTAGAACACATCGCTTTCCTTTGTTTTCATGCAGTTACGTCGATTTTTAATTCTTGTCAATTGCGATTAGAAATGATGCCTTCCTTAAGCGGCAGCACGCACCACGACAAATGTAATAGATGGCACAGAAGCAGCTTTCGACTTCACACTGCGAGTAATCCTCGCGCTGCCAATTCAACACCACAAATGGTCGCGCGAGGTCAAAAATAGCAGCGACACGCGGCTATGACGGAAACCTTCTATAATAGGAGAGATGAGAATTCTATTGTTTAGCGGCAAGGGCGGCGTGGGCAAAACGAGCCTCGCCGCGGCCACAGGCCTGAAGCTGGCGGAACTGAATTATCGCACGCTGGTGATGAGCATCGATCCGGCGCACAGTCTGGCGGATTCATTTGATCTAAATACCGATCTTTTTCACGCCCAAACCTCCGATCCGCTGCCGATCACCAACCGTCTGTCTATCTTCGAGCTGAACATCCAAAAAGAGATCAAGCGACACTGGCAGGAGATCTCCTCGTACATCACCTCCGTGCTGCGCACGACGGGAATCAGCGGCGTGGAAGCCGAAGAATTGGCGATTCTGCCAGGCATGGAAGAGCTCAGCGCAATGATGTACATCAACCAATACCGGCGCGAGCAGACGTACGATGTGATCGTGCTCGACGCGGCGCCTACCGCCGAATCGATGCGGTTCATCAGCATGCCGACCACGCTCGATTGGTACATGAAGCACATCTTCCCGTTTCAGCGGACGCTCCTGAAGGCCGTGCGGCCGATTGCCAATCGCGTAGCGCCGTTCGAGCTGCCGACGGACAATTACTTCGTGAACATCCGAAATCTTTTCGAAAAGCTCGAAGGCGTAGACGATCTGATGGAAGACCCGCACACGACGAGCGTGCGCCTCGTAACCAATCCCGAAAAGATGGTGCTGCGCGAGACAGAGCGCGCGTTCGTCTACTTTTCCCTGCATGGACTGACCGTTGATACGGTAGTGGTGAACCGGCTTTTGCCTTTGGACGTTACGGACGCGTGGTTCGCAGCGTGGCACAAGTCGCAGGAAGGCATTTTGCACGAAATCGAGGAATATTTCGCGCCAGTGCCGGTGAAGCGTGTGCCCCTTTTCGAGCAGGAGGTGTTGGGAAAGGAACGGCTCGAACGGCTCGCCAGTTTGCTGTATCCTGCAGGCGAGGATCCCGCAGCTGTAACGCGAACGGAAAAGCCGTATACTTTCGAGAAGTCGGACGGCCATTATCAGGTACGGATTCTGCTGCCGTTCGCGGCAAAAGGCGACGTCGGACTGTTCAAGAAGGGCGACGAGCTTGTGGTCGAGATCGGAACACTACGAAGGCATATCGGCTTGCCGCGGTCGATGGCAATGCTGAATCCCGGGCGTGCACGGCTTGAGCATCAGGTCCTTACGGTGGAAATGAAGGAGGCGCAATGAACGAGCAGCAAGCGAGTCAGCAAGCTGCAGGAGAACGCGGGCATCAGTGCGTGTGTGAAGAGGTGTTCGGGCACGTGCAAGATCTCTTCGGCATTTCACCCACGGTGCGCCAGCATCTGAAGAATTCGCGGATTGAATTTCTCAAGGCGATTCGCAGCGTGATTGACGAGCGAATTGACCGCATGTCCAAGGCGGAGAGCCGCGGGACGCGAGTCGCTGTCGAATGAACTAATCGGCGGGTTCGAGCAGAAGCTCTGCAAAGCGGCGGAGTCTTTGATGTATCGGCTCCGGCCGAAAGCCGAGACGCGCGCCGCCATACCACCGCAGTAAGGTGCGCACAACCAGAAAGAAAAACGCGACAATCGCAAAAAGAACCGTCGTTTCCAGCGACTCTCGCTCCAATATCAAACTGAGAGTCGGCGAACCCTCCCAAGCTGGTACTCCCAATATACTGCGCAGCTCGCGCCCTGGAGCACCGAGGCGCGACAGCCGAATATGGACGCTCCGGTCAAACACATAGGCCGGATCGTAGCCGGGAATACTCTGTGTGGCCGCGTGGAAGACGGCCGGCACTGTCAGCTGTTCGGCCGTGAGCATTTGACCATCCAAGCCACGGAAAATAGTATGGAACGTGGGGTCTACGACAATCCAGCGGCCATCAATCAGGACCTCGGCTACAACGTGCACAGTGGTGCGGTTCGCGTTAAGCAGGAGGAGCCTGCGAGCGGTTAGTCCCCCGCCGTTTGCGAGATTAATAAAGGCATTTGTCGCGGTGCCGCAAACACTGAGCAGCGAGGCATAATTCAGTGTGTCAGCTGGATCACGATCATCGGCCATCGACGCAGGCGCATGATCGAAACGCGGCGGCGTATGCGCCATCCAATTCAGGATGGCCTGGACTTTCTCCTCCGGCGACGCGGAAAAAGGGACGATAGCGTCAGAAAAGCCTTGTATGTATCGTCGCGTCGAATACTCCCATTCGACTCCCCACAATAGGGCGAGAAGGGAAAAGATTGAGAGTACGCTTACGGCGTACCAGACGACCCGGAAAAGATTGTGGCGACCGCCTATCGTGCCGGCAGCACGTCGCGGTTCTGCCGGGGCTAAGGAATGAGACGTGGCCGCAGTACGTCCGATTGGCATCGCATCTCCGATCGCCTCTGTGCTTGCCGTGCTTAATAAGTACGCAACATTGGTCTACTATTGAATGCGATTGCTGCGCGCAAGCACCTCAGAATAATAGTTCTCCATTTGGCCGCTAAGGGATTCCCAGGTTAACTCGTCTGCTACACCGCGACATCCCGCCTTAAGGCGTGCGTACAGCGCTTCATCGACCAACAACTGCTCCAGAGCGGCGGCGATTGAATC
>DATEME010000138.1:0-3508 GCA_035275865.1 Candidatus Acidiferrales bacterium
CACCGGCAGCGAAGAACGTCGCGACCGCCAGCACCACCACCAAGGCGCGCACGGCAAAGGGATCGCGCAGCGCGAGCCGCGGCATCGGGGTCCCGGCTCTGAGGGTCTTGGCCGCGCGCAGGGCGCGTTCGATATGGGCACGCCACAACGCGACCGAATACGAATCTTCTGTCGGGGCCGCGATCTCGTCGGCGATCGCGGTAGCCGGCCGATGCGGCAAGCCGGAATTGCGATCGAGCCGCCGCAGACCTTCGACCCGGCTCGGCACGCGCAGCATCAGCACAGGCGCGAACGCGGCCGCGGTGAGCAGGAAGAAAATGCCGAGGCCGATGGCGCGGCCAGCCGGCGGCAGCCAGAGCCACAGGCCGAGCCACGAGAGCGCTAGGAACAGGCCGATGACGGTCGTGATCGACGCCAGCGCCGGCCACAGCCGTTCCCAGAAAATCGTCCAGCGCGCCCGGCGCAGCGCCCGCGCAAGCAAATCATCGCCGGCGCGCTCCTGCGCAGAGAGCTGGTGGGGGGCCGCTGCATCGGCGGGCCGGTCGGTCAAGTCCATCTCCAGAAACGAGAATCTGCCCGGATTCCGATATTAACACGCAACTACATGGGTGCCAGCGGGCAAAAGGAAGGCTGTGGCTTCCGAGAACTCAGATTCGTGCATATCGATGGTGTAGCCCACCAAGGATCGGCAGCGCGATGACATCTCCGAACCGCTCGATTGGGCGTGTGCAGGGTGTGTCCTTGCCAAGCGAAAGGTGCGTCCGCACCTCATTATACAACTCGACAACATAACACCCACAGGACCGAGGAACGGGAAGTTCTTTATCCCTGGCATCCGTGGTTTGGCCGGGCGGTGTTCGTACATGAAACGATGAAGAGGGGCGGTGTGGGCGTTTTGCGCTGCTCTCAGTCGAGTGAGGAAGGCGCACGTTGTTTGGAAACGCCCGGATGGATGTTCGATCGGGCGGTCTGCTGTGGGATGGTGCATGGCGATTCGCCTCGCGTGAGCCGGGCGGCGCTTTATAGCCTTAAAGCGTTGATTTCCGGCGGCTTCGGCGGCAGTTCGGGTGGAGTGATAGAGGCTCGGTCTTATTCCTTATCGCAGGAAGGAGAGGCCGATGCGCCATCTGGATCGCGTCCATGTCCCACAGCTCGATCTGTTTCGTCCAGCCAGTCCGAGTCCGAACTGGTGGCAACTCCCGGCGGAAACGCGCGAAAGGGTTCTGCGCCTGATGACGCGCCTGCTACGCGAGCGAAGGAACGACCGGGTTCACGCCCTCGCGGCGGGAGGGCGGAACGATGAGTGACAAGATTAGACCTCATCATCTCGGCCGGAAAGCGATCCTGTATGTTCGGCAATCGTCGACCCATCAAGTGATGCACAATCAAGAAAGCCGGCTTCTGCAATACGCGATGCGCGATCGGCTCCGTGCACTTGGCTGGCGGGAGATTGAAGTGGTCGACGACGATCTCGGCCGCTCGGCGGCGGGTTCAGCCATTCGTACCGGCTTCGAACGGATGGTAGCTGAGGTCTGTCTGGGCAAAGTTGGGGCGGTGGCGGCGCGCGAAGTCTCGCGCTTTGCCCGGAACAGCCGGGACTGGCAGCAGTTGATCGAGATGTGCCGTGTGGTCGATACGCTGCTTGTCGATCAGGAGACGATCTATGCACCACGCCAGGGCAATGACCGTCTTCTTCTCGGCTTGAAGGGCAGCCTCAACGAGTACGAACTGGATCTTCTGCGTCAGCGGTCGCTTGCCGCCCGCCACGAGAAGGCACGGCGCGGGGAGCTGATTGTGATGGCGCCAGTCGGTTATCTGAAAACAGATGACCAGCGACTCGAAAAGGATCCCGACCAGCGCGTGCAAGAGGCGATCAGCTTGGTGTTTGCGAAGTTCTGGGAGCTCGGAAGTGCGCGTCAGACGCTGCTTTGGTTCTTGGAACATAATCTGCAATTACCGACACGACGCCCGAACGGTGATCTTGTGTGGAGACGTCCTCATTACTGTATGATCTACAGGATGCTGACGAACCCCGTCTACGGAGGTACTTACGCTTACGGGAAGACGGCGAGCGAGCTGCGTTACGATGGGCCGATCTCGCGGAAGAGTATTCGGCGGCGCAAGCCGCGCGAGGAATGGCTATCCTTGCGTCCAGATTCACATGAGGGTTATGTCGAGTGGACGCGTTCGGAGGCGATCCGCAAGATGTTGGCAAGCAATCTGTCTGGAGCGAATCAAGCGGGCGCGGCCAAGCGCGGTGCATCGCTTCTTGCGGGGTTGATGCGCTGTCGACGTTGCGGTCGGAAGATGATGGTCTATTACACCGGCCAGAATCACGATACGCCGCGTTACGCATGCTTTCGTGGTCGGCTCGACAGTGGCGAGCCGCCGTGTATCTCGTTCGGCGGTATTGGCGTGGACGATGCAATCGAGGACGAATTGCTCCGTGTACTCGAACCGGGGGCGATCGAAGCGGCGCTGGAAGCAGATCAGCAGAAGACGCAGCGCGACGATGAAGTCCTGGAGGCGCTCAAGCGCGACCTCGAGGCGGCGCGTTACACGGCGGACAAGGCCTTTCGTCAATACGATGCCGCGGACCCGGCCAATCGGCTTGTCGCGGATGAACTTGAGGTTCGTTGGAATCGTGCGCTTGAACGCGTGGCAGAGCTGCAGACAAGGATCGATAAACACGTCGCAGAAACCCCCGCTGCGACACCGGTGTGCGCCGCAGACTTTAGTTCGCTGACGGCAGATCTCAAAGTGATCTGGCGCGATCCGACTACGGATGTCCCACTGAAAAAGCGGATCGTGCGAGAGCTGATCCGCGAAGTCATCGCTGATGTCGACGCGACAGGCGGTGAAATCATCTTGGTGGTTCATTGGGCGGGTGGTGTTCATACCGAGCTACGCGTTCTCCGTCGGCGCCGGGGACAGCGTAAAAGCACGGCTCCGCAGATCGTCGAGGCTGTGCGAATGCTCGCATGCAAATGCACCGACGACGTGATTGCCGGCATTCTCACTCGCAATGATCTTCGTACCGCAAACGGAAATCGCTGGACACGGGAGCGGGTGACATCGCTCCGAAATTCCCATGAAATACCCGTTTATCGGTCAGATACCTGCGAGGCCGAAGGGTGGATGAATCTAACGCAGGCTGCAGCTCTGCTGGGCATCAGTCCGAAAACGTTGCGTATTGCAGCCGAACGAGGTGAAATCGAAGCTACCCATCCGCTGGCAGCGGGGCCTTGGCTCTTCAAACGGGCGATCCTCGAACGCGAAGAAACCAAGTGCCTCGTCGAGCGCGTTCGCAGACGCCGGTCGCACCCCACGGGACTAAAATATCGGCAGTCCAACTTTTTTGGAATCAATGACATAGAAAGATAGGCAGTATGGCTCATCGTTGTAATATCTTTGGTAAGAATTGAGCAGATGGCGCAGATGCCGCTCGCCAAACACAACAACATGGTCAAGACAAGCCCGTCGGATCGAACCGATGAGCCTCTCCGAA
>DATEME010000139.1:0-19708 GCA_035275865.1 Candidatus Acidiferrales bacterium
GAGGCGCGGGCTGCACAGGCCGAGCTTGCGGCACAGTATGGAATTCACGGATTCTGTTACTACCACTATTGGTTTCACGGCCGGCAGGTTCTTGAGCGGCCAGTCAACGAAATTCTGCGGACTGGCGAACCGGATTTTCCGTTCTGCCTGTGCTGGGCGAACGAAGATTGGTCGCGGCGGTGGGACGGATCCAACCACGAAACGCTCCTCAAGCAACGGTACAGTCTCGAGGACGACGTCGAACATATCCGCGCTTTGCTGCCGTTTTTTATGGACCGGCGGTACATTCGCGTGAACGGGCGCCCGCTGATGGCGGTGTATCGGGCGACGGAGTTGCCCAGTCCGCGCAAGACCGTTGATTTGTGGAGGCTAGAGGCGGAACGCGCAGGATTGCCTGGATTATTTTTGGTGCGCGTCGAGAGCCACGTTGAGCGAGGCGATCCGGCGGCGCTGGGATTCGATGCTGCCTTGCAATTCGAGCCGCGGTGGGCAGACTTGGCGGAATTGCGGATTTATCGGCGGAAATGGTGGCACCGGCACTCGCTTGGCACGGGGGAAGCCGCTTACCGGGACAACTTCGTTTATGAGTACAAGTGTTTGTTCGAGCGGGCGTTGGCTGATCCTGCGCCGGGCTACCCGCGGATACCGTGCGTGTGTCCGAGCTGGGACAATAGCGCGCGACGCGCGAAGAATGCCATGATTTTCCTGAACTCGACGCCGCAGCTATACGAACATTGGCTCGGTGAGGTCGTAAGGCGGCAGAAGGCGCAAATTCCAGCGGAGCCGGGGGAGGCGGATTCGTTCGAGTCATTGGTCTTCATCAATGCGTGGAATGAATGGGCCGAAGGAAATCATCTGGAGCCGTGCCAGAAGTGGGGGCGCGCGTATTTGGAAGCAACGCGGCGGGTGCTGGGAGTCGGCGCGCAGGAGTTTATTGCAGAGCCGTACGCGGTGAAAACGCAAACAGGCGAAGATGCGAGAAGCGGAAGTCTACGTTTTGGCTTTGATCAGGGCGGGCGCGAAGCTGGCGCGCCAGACGGCGGCCCAGCGGGCGGCGAGTCCCAGACGGACGGGTTTGGCCTGAGCGCGCCACCATCCGGCGCAGGGCTGGCGCAATCGTAATCCGACGCAATAGGTGTTCTTGGGCGTCTGCTGGCAATAGACGACTTGGGCTGTGAGAGCATCTTCGCCGGCGAGTAGGGTGAAACGTTCCCGCTCGCCTGGTTTGCGCTTCCATTTGCTTACGACGCGAACGCCGTTTGCGCTTACGTTTTCGGTGAGAGCCAATTCTGGCGGCTGCGCGGTTCTTCTTCCATCGATCAGATAGATCGGCATTACGATCGCCAGCCGTGCTTCCGTTCTTCCGTCCAGGGTCATAGAACGATTGCTCCTGTTCAATTTTGTGCGAGGCTGATCTGGGCTTGCGAGACAGGAGGCAAGCACGGGTCAGAAGTTGCTGAGATTTCGGACGAAAGCCCCGCCCTTACTCTTCTTCTTTTCATACATGGCGCGATCAGCTTCCGCTATGAGGTCTGCCAAGGAGAGATCTTCGTTTGGGTTAAAGCGTGCCACTCCAATACTGAGGGACAGCAAATAACGCGGTTCCTCTTGATTTGCTCTTCTAACTGCTTCTTCAAGACGGTGGAGTATGGTCTCCTGATCGCGGCTGGACGCCTCGAAAGCGAGGACGGCAAACTCGTCGCCACCGAGCCGGGCCATGATGTCCGAATCGCGAAATACTTCTTCGAGTACGTCCGTCGTGCGAACCAGGGCATGGTCGCCCTCCCGATGGCCAAAGGAATCGTTGATGTACTTCAGATTATCCAGGTCGCAAAAGAAGAGGAGCAGATGCTTGCCCTTGCGGCGCGCGAGCTTTAGCTGTTGCGTCGCTGTCGCAAAGAAGCCGCGGCGATTGTAAAGGCATGTGAGATCGTCAGTTAGCGCGAGATGACGCAGCTCTCTTTCGAGAAGGACGTGCCTTACGGCGTACCAGACGGCGGGGTGAACGGAGCTGCGGAGGTCTTCAGCGCTGGCGGTGCCGCTTGTGAGGGCGTTGGAAATCGCATCGACCTGACGGACGACGTTACCGAGCTCTTTATCGGTCACCAGGAGAGCGGAAGAGAGGACACCTTCCAAATCCCTATCAGCAGGGCCCTTGGGACGGACCATGGGAACCACGCGACGGTGCGAGGATGAGCCAGTACCTTTGGTCCCATTCTCCTTTTGATGGCTACCGCCCTCGTGGCCGGTGTGATGTTGCGTCTTGCCGTGTAAACCGTGACCCGGCATTCAAAACGCCTCCGTACGGTCGAAGAAGAATCGAGCGATTTTAGTCTGCGTAAGTCTCGGTGATGGTCCCATTTTCATCAGTCTCGAACAAGACAGCGATATCCCTAAATTCGGAAAGGCCTATACCCTAGAACTGTCGGGGTATAGACACGTTTTGGCGCAGTCAGGGAATGCGGTAAACCTAGTTGGTTAAATCAGGTCTTTCCCGAAGCTTCTAACAAGGATTCACTGGCTTGAGACGCTGATTAGGGAATGTTATTGGTAGTATTGCGCTTAGCCAGCCTTACGGTTAATCGCTGCAGGGGAAGTCATAGTTTAGGGTTAGGGTGCGGAGAACTTTTGGGGCGCTGCAGAATTACGCGCGAAACCTTTCCGAACGCATCATTCCGCGCGGCGTCGAAACACATGAAGTCGTCGGCATCCGTGCTGCTGCCTAGGCGACGTTCTCGCCCGCTCTCTCTTCGCCAAATACGAGGCGGATTTCCGCAAGCTCAACCGCATTCTCGATTCGTACGAGCCGGCCGCCAACCGCATCGCGAACACCGTTGCCGTCGGTTTTGTGCAAGAGCGCGAACGCCTCCTGATTCTTCCGATGATCGAAGTTATCGATCCTCAACGCGCAAGGCAATTGACGGAGCAGCTACTTCATGGTATTCGCGGCACAGGAGCAAAGGTCGTCGTGATCGATATCACAGGCGTGGCTGCGATGGGCGCGACCGTAATCGTCACCGGCCTTTCGCCTGAATCGCGCAGACACTGGTTACAATGCAGCTAAGTACCACAATACGCGGCGCCCAGCCTATTGCGGCCATAGCGGACACGCCCACTCCGCAGGCTTCGCCACCCAGCCCTCGGGATACTCGGTTCGGAATAGGAGTGTTTATATGACCGCTCGCGTTCTTCTGGCCGACGACCACGTATTAGTGCGTCAGGCCCTGAAGTCCTTGCTGGAACGCGAAGGCTTTGATGTGGTGGCCGAGGCATCCGACGGCCATGAAGCCCTTCGCCAGACAGATTCACTGCACCCTGAAATCGCCGTGATGGACATCAGCATGCCGATGCTCAACGGCCTCGAAGCGGCACGTGAGATGCGGCTTTCCTCGCCGAATACGAAGATCATTCTGCTCACGCAGCACTACGAAGAGCAGTACCTTTCCGAGGCATTAGAGGCGGGCGTGAAGGGGTACGTGCTGAAAAGCCAGGCGGCAAGCGATTTGATCCACGCGATCTCGCGAATCATGCGAGGCGAGGTTTACCTTAGCCCGGGCGTCTCGGCGGCTGTGGTGGAGGCGTACTGTTCGCGGTCAGGGCGATCACGAGACCGGCTCACAGCGCGCGAGCGCCAAGTGCTGCAACTGATCGCCGAAGGGAAATCGACAAAGGAACTTGCCAACGTGCTCGGCATCAGTACAAAGACGGCTGAATCGCACCGAACGCGGCTTATGCAGAAGCTGGATATCCACGAAACCGCTACTCTGGTCCTCTACGCCGTCCGGCGGGGCATCGTTCAGCCGTAGTAAGGCCAGTCCAATACCGCTGGTGCGCCTCAACTCGTGTCCGCAACCTAACCCCAACAAGTAACGAGATTCACCGTTAATTGATTGCGACACTAAGAGAGTTTCATCTGTGAGCAAGAAGCCCGCTAAGTCAGGTGAGCGGCGCTCTGCAAACCGCTACGCCGTTGTCATGCGAATGGAGATTTGGCCTGAGTTCGACGAGCGCGGCCCGGGCACGACATTCGTGAATACGCGCGACGTTTCGATCCAGGGAGTGTATTTCGTCAGCGATATCGAGCACCACGTCGGCGCAAGGCTGAATTTTTCCGTGCTGTTTGTGCATAAACCCTCCGGAAGGGAAGGGGATCTCATCTCCGGGCTAGGGCGTATCGTTCGCTGCGAACCTCTGGTATCGATCAAAGAGCCGCATTTCGGCGTCGCCATGGAGATCGAGAAGACTACCCACCTCCATACAGGATAGATGGATCAACCGAGCATTCGCCGACGTGCGGTTTGCTTCGAGTATCCCCTGCACCTCTTTGCCGCGACATCTATCATTTCCCGCAGATTCGTTCCGGCCGGGGCCCCGGACGATACCGCCACGGAGGGAATATGAAATACCTTGTACTGCTTCTTTTACTCGCCACAGCGCAAGCTTCCGCGGCGCAGGATTGGGCCAAGGCGACGCTGGAACAATCCCCGCGCCACCGGGAGTGGGTGACAATCAAGCATGGCGACCGTTCCGTCGAGACGTTTGTCGCCTATCCCGAATCGAGCACGAAGACGCCTGCCGTGCTTGTGATCCACGAGATTTTTGGAATGACGGATTGGGTGCAGGATGTTTCAGACGAGTTCGCTGCCGCAGGTTACATTGCGGTGGCGCCGGATTTGCTTTCCGGGATGGGGCCAAACGGCGGACGCAGCAATTCGATGGATCAGAGCGCCGCAACAGAAGCCGTAGGGAAACTCGATCCCGACCAGGTGACCGCGGATCTGAACGCGGCAGCCGACTACGCGAAGAAAATTCCTTCGTTCAATGGAAAGCTTTTCGTGGTGGGATTCTGCTGGGGCGGAGGACAGAGTTTCCGGCTCGCAACGAACCGCCAGGACGTCGCAGCCGATTTTGTGTTTTACGGGCCTCCACCGACGAAGGACGCCATGCAGCGCATCACGGCGCCGGTTTACGGATTTTACGCAGGCAACGACATGCGGATTGGCGCGACGGTGCAGCAGGCGATCACCGATATGAAAGAGCTTGGCAAGACCTATGAGCCTGTGACCTATGCGGGAGCAGGACACGGGTTTATGCGCGGCGGCGAAGACCCCTCCGCAACGCCAGATAACAAGAAAGCGCGAGACGAAGCGTGGGTTAGGCTGAAGTCGCTGCTGGCCAGCCACTAACGGGCTACGCGCTATTTCAGGGCGAGCGGATGCGCAAAGGGGCCGCCGACGCTCCACAAAATGCGGCCGTCCTTTCCAACGATTTCGACGATGTCTCTGCCTCTGTACTCCGTGGTGAGAATCGTGGCTTCCGTCTGCCCTTGCGCGTTTTCCAGCACAAAGCTCTGACCACGCACCTCTCGCGGGGCCCGCGTGAACACCTGCGCTTCAACAGGTTGAGCCCATGCATAGTGTGAAACGACTCCGCCAATCAATCCCGCCGCGAGACAGAGAATCCAGTTCGCTTTCATTGCTTTGCCCTTTTGCGCCGTAAAGCGCTATCAAGTAATTACGATTCCGCCAAATGGCGGAATGCAATATTTGAATTAGCCTACGGCGGAGGGGTTGCCAGCGTTGTCGGGCGCTGCCTGAGCTAGTCTCGAAGACGCTTGTGCAGAGGTTTTTAGACTAATCACGGCCGAAGTAGGGAGTTTCAGAAATTTTTGGGAACTGGAAAAGAGGGCTAGTAGCCAGTGGCGAGTGGCTAGCTGTTGCGGCGGAACAGGCCGAAGAGTCCACGCGATTTCGGATGACAACGCACGAGTATGGCCGTGATGTTGTCGAGTCCGCCTGCCTGCTTGGCGAGATCGATCAAGTGATCGGTGGCCTTTTGTAATTTCGGCATTGAACGAATCGCTTCGGCGATTTGTTCATCCGGCACCATGCGCGAAAGGCCATCGGAGCAAAGCAAGTATGTGTCGCCTTCCAGCATCATGTGCTCGTCGATGTCCACTTCCACGGTTTCCGCAGCTCCGAGCGCCCGGATGAGCATCGTCTGATATTCGCTGCGCTCGGCCTGCTCGGGCGTCAAAATTCCCAGGCGAACTTGTTCTGCGACGAGCGAATGGTCGCGCGTCAACTGCTCGAGGGTCTGCTGACGGAGGCGGTAGGCGCGGCTGTCGCCGACGTGAGCAAGGCTCAGGCGCTCGCCATCGAGCCAAATCGCAACGATCGTCGCACCCATGCCACGCATGTCTGCGTTTGAAGACGCAGCCTCATAAATCGCGCGGTTGGCGAGGCGCAGAGCACTGGCGAGGCGATTCGTTCGTTCGGTGAGGTCGGGGCGGAAATCGCCCTCATAAGGAAGCGATGCATCACCGGTAGATTTGCGGCAGTGCTCTTCGATCGTGTTGACGGCTAGTTCGCTGGCGACTTCGCCGTGAGCGGCGCCGCCGATGCCATCCGAAAGAATATAGAGGTTCATCTCCGGGACGACTCGGAGATTGTCCTCATTGAGCTCGCGCACACATCCCACGTCTGTACGCGCCCCGTAATCGATCCGCACTCGATTCCCTCAGACTGCCGTCGTAGTGTGTCGTATGGAATGTCGCGGCCCGGGTGCTGGGCCTCCTGAAGGTGCGCACCGGTAGCGTAGCGCGTACACCTCCGTGGGGCACAATTGTTATCAGGAAAATTCGTTTGGAACAAGTAACTTCCGTCGAGTCAGCGCCTTTTCCCCTTTCGGTCGAGCCGATGAACGGCTTTGCCACTTTCATCCATGGGCTTTCCCGTCGCTGGCGGACCGGGATATGCGACGCTTGCCGCCACGGTTTCCGATGAGGGTTTTGAGGGCGCCATTAGTGATTGACAGGAAAGGAGATTGGGGATATTCAGCTGGGGCGGATGAGTATCTGGCGGCGAGGCTTATTTAAAGTAAGTCTTTTATTTTCAGAGGGTCGTGCGCCTCAGGGTGCGGTTGAGGACACCAAAACAGGCCGTTTTGGCGCTGTAAAACGTCCTTGTATGGTCAAATAGGGTGCGAATTGGCAGCTTTGGTGCACCTATTTGGCTGGACTGGTATGGGTAGAGCTCTGTCCCAGCAGAGAAACGCTTGCTGAAGAACATCGGCAAATACGAGATCGTCGCTGAGATTGGCCAAGGGGCCATGGGCATTGTGTACAAGGCCCGTGACCCGCTCATTGGCCGATTGGTCGCGCTGAAGACCATCACCAGCGGACTTTCCGGCAAGCCCGAACTCCTCGAACGTTTCTACCAGGAAGCCCGCTCGGCGGGCGCGCTGCAACATCCCAATATCGTTACGATTTTCGAGCTGGGCAAAGAAGGCGACACGCCCTTTATCGCCATGGAGTTCCTCGAAGGCGATAGCCTGGAAAAAATCGTCGCGCGCCGGGACCAACTGCCGCTCTCGAAGAAGATCGGTTTCATGTCGCAGATTTGCAGTGCGCTGGACTACGCGCACAAGCACGGCGTGATCCACCGAGACATCAAGCCCGGAAACATCATGTTGACGAAGGACGGCACCGTGAAGGTGGTGGACTTCGGCATCGCGCGGCTCGTGGATACGTCGAAGACGCAGACGGGACTGATGATCGGCACGCCGGCGTATATGTCTCCGCAATTGCTGCGCGGCGAACGCGCGGATGCGCAGGCGGACATTTGGGCGCTGGGCGTGATGCTATACGAGTTGGTCGCGTACCAGAGGCCGTTTCTTGGGGACAATCCGGCCGCGCTGATGTGGGCGATTATTTCGCAGCAACCGAAGCCGCTGCATGACGTGGCTCCCGGATGCCCGGCGGAACTGGAAGAAGCCGTCGGCAAGATGCTCGAGAAGGAAGCGACGCTGCGGCTGCAGACGATGGAAGACGTGCTGCTGGAGCTCGACCCACTTTACAAGCGGCTGCAGAAGGACCGGCTCGGGGAACTCGTGGCACAAAGCCAGCAACTGATCCAAAACAACGATTTGCAGAGGGCGCAGAGTCTGCTTCGCGAAGCGCTGCACCTGGACAGCTCGAACGCCGAAGCGAAGACGCTGCTTGACCGCGTCGGCGCCGAAATCCGGCGGGTGCAGACGGAGGCGCGGGCGAAGGAGCAAGTAGCGAAGGCGCAGGCGCTCTTCGATGCGGGGCGGCTGGAAGAGGCAAAGGTCGAAGCGGAAGTCGCGGTTCGCATCGATACAAAATATGAGCCGGCGAAAGAGCTTGCGGCGCGCGTGAAGGCGTCGATCGACCGGATTAAAACGATTCAGGAGAAATTGCAGGGCGCGAAGCTGCGAATTGCGGAGGGCGGGCTCGCTGAAGCAGACCAGTTGCTGGATGACGTGCTTGCGCTCGACGGCGCGAATCAGCAGGCGCAGTCGCTTCGCAGGCAGATTCGCGACGAAACCGCGCGCCGCGAGAAGCGCAGGAAAATCACGGAAGGTTTGCAGCAGGGGCGCGCGCTGTGGTCGCAGCAGAAGCACCTGCAAGCCGTGGAGATTCTCACGGCGCTGCAGAAAGAGTTTCCCGGCGAGGCGGAGATCAGCGAGCTGCTGATCACGGTGCGTCACGATCAGGCCGAGCAGGAAAAGCAGGAGCTTCTGGCCGAGGCGCGCAACTTGCTGGCGGCGCAGCGTTACAACGATGCGCTCGCTTCGCTTGAATCGCTGCGCAATGCGTATCCAGGCGATGCGGCCGTACGGCATCTCACGACGCTGATCCAGCAAGAGCAGCAGGCGAGCGCGAAACGGCAAAGGTTCGAGAGCGAGCTTTCCGCGCTGCGGACGAAAGTGAGCGAGTCGCAGTGGGATGAGGCGCTCAAGCGCGGCGAACAGCTGCTGAGGGACTTTCCCCAGGAATTCGAGTTACTTGAGTTGGTGAAGTTTGTTCGCGGGGAGATGCAGCGCGTCGAACAGAAGCGCGCGCTGGACGAGCGGCTGAAGCAGGTGCAAGCGCTGCTTGACGCAGGTTCGTTCGCACAAGCGGCGAAAGCGGCTGAAAAGGCTCTGACCGAAGCGCCGGGAAACGTTGACCTGAAGATTCTGCTCGAGAAGGCCCAGACTTCGCAGAAGGAAAAAGAGAAGCGCGACTTGCTCGAGAAGCGCATCCGCGAAATCAAAGGCCGGATCAATAGCGACGAGCTGACGGATGCGATCGACCTTGCGCGCCAGACCGTGATGACGCTCGGTGCGGACACGGACGTCACGCAATTGCTCCATGCGGCCGAAATGGAGCTGACGCAGCGCGAAAAGAAAAAGGAACAGGACAAAAAATTCGAGGCAGCGAAAACGCTGGTGAGCTCGGGGAATTTTGCCGAGGCGACGCGCGTGCTCGATCAGGCGATGGCGACGCAGATCCTGGACGCCGGCGATCCGCGCGTGCAGCAGGCGTTGCGCGACATTCGGGAGACCCAGGAAAAACAGCAGCGCGAGCGCGAGGCTGAGCAGCAACGTCAGCGAGAGCTCGCTCAGGAACAAGAGCGGAAAAAGAAAGAAGCTGCGGATAAAAAGACGGCTGCAGCGGCCGCGGAGAAGAAAGCAGCGGCCGAGAAAAAGCCGGCTGAAAAAAAGTCGGCAGCGCCTTCGCCTGTGGCGAAGGAGAGCAAGGGCGGCGATGCGCCTTCGGCTCCGTCCGCGCCGGCAGCGGATTGGCCGCCGAGTTCCGGAACGCCGGCACGCGATTACGTTTATCAGTCGGCGACAATGATTCAGGGCGCTCCCGCGGCACCGTCTGAATTGGTGCCGATGGAAGCGGCGTCGGCAACAATGATTGCTTCGGGTGTCGGGGCGCCCGTGATCGAACGGCCAGTCGAGAAGCCGAGCGCGCCCGTCGCGCAGCCTGTTAAGGGCAAGGCCGCCGTTTCCGAGGCCACGGCGGTGGAAGTCGCCCCTAAGCCGAAGAAAGGAGCGGCGCAAGCGGTCGTCTCGCAAGTGCGCGTCGAGCCGATGGAGCCGCATCCGGCGGCGGTGGCCGCGCCAGTCTGGAAGCAGCCGATTCCGCTTGCAATCGGGGGAGTGGTGCTGGCCGCGGTGCTTGGGATTATGATTTACAAAGTTTCGCAGCCTTCGCCGGGCGCGCCCGGCAGCACGGCGAGCACGAGCACACCGGGCGCAAGTTCGTCCGCTACGGCGAACCCGCCAGCGGTGGCGCCGGTTGCTCCTGCTCCCGCGCCGCAACCGCCTGTGGAATCCGCCGGCCAAAAATTGCAAGACCAGCAGCAGGCGCTGGTCGATCAGGCTGCGAAGGAATTTGCCGCCTCGAATTACGATCAGGCCCAGCAGACGCTCGACGGGGCACTGCGGTTAAATGGCCCGCTCGACGACAAAATTCAGAATCTGGAGGCGCAATACAAGTCGGCGGCTTCGAACGTGCAGGCGCGGAAGGTGTTGCAGCAGGAGACGCAGCTTTGGAATCAGGCGACAGACGCGTTTAACCGCGGGGACATGAACGCGGCGAAGAGCGACTTCCAGCAGGTCACGCAGCTCACCGGCGGGACGCGGAAGGACGAGGCGAATCAATACCTCACCACAAGGATTCCCGCGCGCATCGCCGAGAATCAGAAATTCGCGGAAGCGCAGCAGCTGAGCGGCCAGACGAACGACTTGAACAGTCTGCAAAAGGCTGTGGACGATTTAAATCAGGTGCTCTCGACGGACCCGTCGCGGCAGGATGCGCGGACGCTATTTAACAGCGTGAGCGCGAATCTGACTTCGTTGAAGAATCAAGAAACGCAGCGGACGCAGTTTGCCGCGCTGGTGAGCCAGTACAACGCTGCGGTTGCTGCGAAAGACGTGCAGAAGCTGCAGGGATTGCAGGGCGATTTCCGGACGCTCGCCGGAAGCGGAGGGCCGGTGGCGGGCGATGCGCGGAATTATGCGGAAAGCATGATCCCCGACGCCATCAGGCGCGCGACTCCAGTGGCACAGCCCGCGGCTGCCCCGCCCGCCGCCTCGCGGCCGTCGCTGCAGGGCGTCTCGCTCAATGCGACGATCCTCGGCTCGCATCAGGATTACAACGGGTTGGTCAACCAAAAGATTCCGCAACCGAGCGCCTATCTGGATCTTCCGTTCAACATCGAGAATTCGGCGGTGCCCGCGGATGTGGCGGCCAAGGGACAGCCGGGCTCTTCGATCATGTTGCGTCTTACAGTCGACGAACACGGGAAGGTCGAGAGCGGAGCAACGCAAGCCGGCGACGCCGCTCTGGGCAATGCCATCATCGCGGCGGCAAAACACAATTGGCAATTCACCGAGCCGAAAATCAAGGGGAAATCGGTGAAGTCGATTGTGGTGGTGACGGTGAAGTTCTGAAGTCCGTGATTTGTGATTGGTGTTTCGTGGGACACCCGCATCGCTAGTCGATGCTCCAGGCGCTTCCAAATGCGTTCTCGGTCCGCATTCTGAATTACCACGCGCGACGGATTCCAACGTGTACGAGTCTGTGTCGCACCTACGGCGCTCTGACGTTTGCGTGCGATTTTCCCAGTCCTCACGGACTGGGCTAAGTTGTGCCGCGCCTACGGCGCTGATTAGGAGTTGGAGGCAGCATTTCGTGCCTCGGGCAGTGTGGATGGGTTCGGTGAAACAAGTCGGGGAAGTCGACTGTGTTTGTGCTGGTGCTGGAATGAGCGGTTGGCAAGGTGAACGACGTCACAGTAACGCCACAAATTCCTCGACGGTCATTCCGGCGTGACGGAGAAGGGCACGAAGCGTGCCCACCGACAACTCTTTATGCTGGGGAATCGATAGGTTAACCCGGAGCCCCGGTTTGGACATCATTACATGACTGCCTACCTGCCCGCGAATTTGCCATCCTGTTTTTTGGAAAACTTTGACCGCTTCCTTGCCGGAAATGTTGGCGAGCCGCGCCATCCTGCTAGACAGTAACGAGGATTTCGCGTTGTTCCAAGCCGGGATGAGCAGCGACTGCCTTCTGATCTTCCGCCCAGAGCCACGCCGCGATCGCTTCCTTGATATTCAGCAGGGCCTCTTGCTCGTCCTTGCCCTGCGACACGCATCCTGGCAGGGCGGGACACTCGGCCACAATCCACCCGTCTTCGGCCTTTGTGAGGGTTACATGGAACGTCATGCCGCCCATACTAGCAACCGTAGGCGCGTCGTGCAACGGTCGCGGAGCCGATGAGTCTTTTCGATATCCGGTCAATCTGCATGGTCTGCATCGAAAGATCGGCAGCACGTGTTTTTATATCCTAGTCTCTTTCGAGTTTGCGGATCGCTGCCGAATTTTGTTCTGCGAAGTCGGAATTCATGCCAATACACAGCCGTATCATTTAGGCATTCCGCGCGGCACCCAGGTTGCGAATGCCGCGCGGTGATCGTCGGTTGCGGAGTTACATTCAGAAGTGCTGCTGCGCGTGGGGCCTGCTGAAGAGCGACTTCAAATCGACGCCCACGGTGAATGTTGCGGCGTCGAAATTCATTTCGATGCTATGAACGTACGCCGCTTCGAGATAGACGTTGCGCGTCGGCATGACCCGGACGAATCCGGTGTAGCCATGGTCGTGCGTAATCTGATAGACGGTTTCCGTGGTGGAGGGGAGCAGGAAGAAGTTCTGGACTCCCGCGTACGCTTTTTGCTGACCGGAAGGCAGCAGCGCGTAATACGAGCCTCCGATGCTTAGAGGATTCACGATGCGGAAACTCACGCCGCCTTCGGTATCGGCGATGAAGCCCAGCGTCCGGAACGAATCAGTAAGCTTGTAAGGTTGGGAGAGGAATCGGGTATCGAGAATACCGTTTGCAATTCCGGCGTTCACGAACGGCGTGAACCGGCCGACCGGTACGTCGAAATGGTTGAACCAGTCCAGTCCGAGCCTGCCCGTGCTGTAAGCTCCGGTCTCATTTACAGGCACCGATAACGTGACCGCAGTGGAGTAATTGAGATAGCGATTCGGCAAGGCAACGCGCAAATCCCAATAAGGATCGCCGAGGCTGTGGTTCCATTGACGGGGTATGCCCGGAAGAGTGGGGCGCAAGAGATAAACGGGAATTCCGATGTCGGTTCCGATGTGCTGATTGAAATCGTAGCCGACGTTTGTGTCAAAAATGAGAAATTGGCCTTGGCTGCTGTCGCTGCCTCGAAACTGTTCGTAAGCAGTGAACCCTCTCGGCTGGTAAGCTGGAACATCCTGAGCCCAAAGCGTTGCGCTCCCGAACAAGAACAATAGACAGAGGAACGCGATCTTACCGAGAGCCTGCGTGCTACTTTCTCCGTTACGCATCGTGACTTTCCCTCCCATCCTCATGTGTCCCGCCAGCAAGCGGGATTTCCTGATCTGGGGCTGGACTCATGCCGAGGGTGGCAGGGAGCGTGGTTCGCTCCCTGCACCTTTGCGCCGAGCACGGGTTCGAGTTTCAGTGAGTCGTGTTCGGGGTCATGTTCTGCCGCTGATCGACTGGAGGCGTCGCAGGCTTGGCGGGCGTTGCTGGCGTTGCGGGCAGTGCCTGCTGCGGCGTCTTCTCGGCTGGTTTGTCTGTCTTTTCATCAGGTTTCACGGCCGGCTTCGTGGTGGGAACGGCGCCGTGCTGTCCGAACCTCTGCTGGCGGCCCTCAAAGTAAGACCGGTTTTGCGCCAGATCCTGGTGGATATCAGGGTTCTTTGCGAAGAAGGCGCGCAAGTCCTTGTGGTGGTTGACGTATTTCTGATCGTTGCAGAGATCGGGATTGCGGTCGAGGTCCCTGGCGATTTTCTGGTGGTTGTCCATGAACCGGTCCATGCGCTCAGACTGTTCCCTGGTCATACGGTTGCCTTGACGAGAGTCTGCATCGAAACGCGCACTCGCCCCTGCGCTCAATGCGAATCGATCGCGGTCACGATCTTCGAAGTCGTTTGGACGTGAGCTTATGTCCGGTCGCAGATCTGGATTGGACCGCAGGAATTGGTCGAAGTCACGATGATGCTTGAGGTAATCATTATCGTTGACGAGGCGCGGGTTTTTCCGCAAATCCCGATCAACGTCTTTGTGATCGCTCAGGTATTGATCCATCCTGGCCTCTTCCGTTTGCCTGGCGTTTACGTTTTGTGCTTGTGCGCCGGGCGCCCCACGGTTTTCTTCTCGTGCTTCCAGCCGGTTTTCCCGCTGCATGAAGTAATTCGGCGTTTCCGAAATTTCCGCGCGCACTTGGGGATGTTGAGTCAAATAGGCCTGCAGAGCCGGATTCGCCTGCAAGTAATTCGAATCGTTGATGAGCGCGGGATTCGCGTCAAGCTGTCTGGAAATGTCCGGATGGGAATCGAGGAAGCCGTCGAAATTGACTACTTCGCCGTTGCGCAGGTCAGGATTTGGGTCGCGCTGATTCTGATTGCCGTTCGCGTCGGATGACTGACGGCCCGTCTGCGCCGCTGCGCCCGCTTGGATATCTTCACGCGCCTCGAAACGGTCTTCCCGGGACATGAAATATCTGGGGTTCTCGGCAAGTTCCGCGCGCAAGCGAGGGTTCGCGCCGAGAAAACTATCGAGGTCCTTGTGGTGGTCTAAATACTTCCTGTCAGTTGCCAGCGAAGGATTTTTGTCGAGATCCTTTTCGATGTTTTTGTGATCATCGAGGAACTGGTCCATGCGGGCCACTTCCGCCTGGGACAGGTCCGGATTTGGATTTTGCCCGGCTTGGGCGCTTGCGGAAGCCTGCCCGTTCACGGTGGTCGGGTTGGGATTTGCAGGATATTGCTGTGCGTTGAGACCGGCCGTGCCGGCGCCCAGAGCGAGAGTCAGGCCGGACACGAAGAAAATATGATGCATCGATACTTTCAGACCTTGCATGACAGAGTTGCCTCCGTAAAGTTTGGGTTTCTGAAGTACATCGCGTGACCATCGGACTGTTTTGCTGGTTTTCGTAATCATGAGAATGCCTCCTTCGCGTAAATCCCGATATTCAGCGCTTTCCTGAATGGCTCCTTTCTTAATTGGGCTTGGGATTTTTCGCCAGGTGCCGCTTGAGGCGGCTTGGATGATGGTGGAGTTAGGCTAATCTGAACCGTAGGCGCCGCCTATCATCAGAACCCCTTAGCGATGCACATTCAGTTTCTTAGGGCTTATTAGGTAAGGTCGATGCCTTGGTACGGTTTAACTCTGCTATTGCCAATGAGTTCTGGGCCGTCAGAGAGGTCAGACACGAAGAAGAAAAAGAGAAATTCGAAACGATAAGACGGACACCGTTTGCGGCCAGCGGATAATGAGCGCAAGATTTCTTGAGCCAGCGACGGAGGGAAAATGTCACAGCCGTTGGATAAGCAGAAGGCGGCGCTGTACGGGCAGATAGTGATGGCAGCTTATGCGATGTATGCGAAGCCGGGGGCGGACCCATTGCGGCCGGAGCCAGTGGGGATTCCGACGGGATACGAATTGGGCGCGTGGATCCAGATGTCGGATTTCGTGCTGAATGCGGAGGAGCTGAAATTTTATGGGATTGTGGTGCACGAGACGGCGAGTCCGGATTCGCGCATCGTGGCGATCCGCGGCACCGAGGGATTGGTCGAATGGATGGACGACGCGGCGGCGATTCCTGTGCCGTTCCGCCAGGCACCCTCGGCGGGGCGCGTGGCTTGGGGCTTCGACAAAATCTACAGCACGATGAAAGTGGTGAAACGCCCGCTGCCGAAGCCAGCCGCCGTGCGCGCGCGGCCGCGCGCCACAGCAGAGCCGGAAAGGTTCACCGGGTCGTTTGCCGATCAAATGGAACAACTGGCGATTAGTCGCGAGCGCGAGCGCGGCGAGAGAGCACCACTTGCCGAAGGCAGAACGCGGTGCGCGAGGCCGACGATCGCAGCGGGTCACAGCTTGGGTGCGGCGCTCAGCACGCTATTCGTGATGGAGAACGATTCGAAGGGCAAATTCGACATTGCGACGCTGTGCACGTTTGCGTCGCCGCGCGTGGGCAACTTGGAATTCGTGCACACGTTCAACAAGCTGCCGATCGATTCGTGGCGGATCGTCAACACGCGCGACTTGATTCCCAGGCTGCCGCCGAAAATTCCCGTTGTTTTGGATTACGATCAGGTGGATACGGCGTATCCGTTCGATTCCAACGCATTCGCGAAGAACAACCTGTCTTGCTACCACTCGCTTGCGACTTATCTGCACTGGCTCGACAACAACACGGCGCTGACGTCTTCGTGCGTTAAGTGAACGCGCTGAGCTGGGTGCACATCAGCCCGGGGCTTCAGGGAATTCCTTTGTCAATAGACGATCCGAGAAAGCCTTTAAGGCTCTTGCAGAATTACGGGAGTGTTTGCCACGGTCGTCCTGCCGGATTTACGCGATGCAAAAAAACGCGTTTTATCGCCAATTCATGGCGAAACGGCGCGCGATTGGAAGCCAGATCGATGGTGGAGGATAAACGCATTTCATCATGAGGGTTACTGTGTATGTCAGGCGGCAATCGCCTCGGTGCAATATGGGGGCAGTGTCCAATTCGCTCGGCCCGGGAGATCAGAATGAAACTAACGACAACATTGATTGGGCTGGCTGTGCCTCTGCTCGTGGCAGGTTCGTACAAAACTTCTTATGCGCAAGACCAAACGGCGCGCTACCGGCTGGTGCAATACGATCAAGGCGACCGCGGGTACGACCGTGGCGATCGCGATGACCGCGATCGGGGAAGGGTGTTTCAACAGTTTACGGACCACGATCGCCGCGTGTTACAGGAATGGTATCGCGATCACGCGGACGAAATGGAGCCGCGTCGCGGAGACCAATGGAGAGATGAGGATATCGAGCAAGCGCTGGAGCAGGGAGGACGCCTCGACGAGGACGTGATGAGATGGGCGCGTCCGCTTCCCGAGGGGCTTCGAGAAAGAATGGATCCCATTCCCGACGACTGGAGCTACATGATAATCGGATACAACGTGGTGATTCTGGAGCCTGACGGCGACGTGCGAGACGTCTACCATTTTGACCAATTCAACGATCGCGACCGACAGGAGATTCGCGAGTGGAACCAAAATCATCCCAACGCGCTCAATCAATTTCTGCGCAATTTCGGCGTGAGTGTGAATGACGGCGATTTGGATCGACAGCTTCAACCTGGCGATGTGGTCGATCCCGACTTGCAGCGCCGCTCGCGGCCCGCGCCGGACGATCTGGTGCAGCGGCTTACGCCCGTGCCGCGCGGCTGGCAATATATCGTTATCGGCGACCGGCTCTGCCTGATTGACCGAGACTGGCGAATTCACGAGTCTTTCCATTTTCAGCAGTAGCGATTGCCCTTGATATCGATCCGGGCCAGGGAAATCGCCCCCGTTCCCACGTACACGTTGGTGCGAGTTGGGGCGTTTTCTTTGCCGGATTACTGTACATTCTTGACGCAAGACGGCGGCAGTTGATGTATGCTCTTTGCGGCGCATCCTCCGCGCCAACCGCTGCGCCAGCGGCAACCCTCTTTCGAAAAGAGGGGACCAAGAGAACGCACGGGTACCTCCGCCGCGAACTCTTCTTCACCTTCCGCAATGATGAAGCGTTGCGGCGGGTCCCAATCAATTTCAAACGACGGTAGCGGGCGAGATTCCGCGCGCCCGTCTGGCTGATAACAGCCAAAGATCAATTGCGAGGAGCCGGTGAGGCGCCGTCCCAGGGGCGTGGAGGCCGGTCAACCTGTCGACCGACTCCGCGCGGATCGCTTTGCGATTGCGGAGCTTGCGGACATTGCGAATGGAGGAAACATGAAGAAGCTTTTGAGTCTGATTGCGGTGGCAGCTTTTGCGCTTTTGGCGACGCCCGCCGTTAATGCACAGTCGTTGACGGAGTTAAATCCGGGCACTCAAGTGCGGCTTACGATGGTGAATGGGTTGAGCACGGCGGTGGCGCACGACGGCGATCCCTTCACGGCGATCGTGGCGGAGCCGGTGTTTCAGGGGAACACGATTATTTTGCCGGCCGGGACGAAGATTCACGGCACGGTTTCTCATGTGGACCGGCCAAGATACTTTTCGATGTTTCGCGGTGGCGCGTCAATGAACATCAATTTCACATCGATCGAGCTGGAGAGCCGGATCTTCCCGGCGCGGATGAGCATCCTTGGGATTTACACGAGCACAACGGACGTCGGCAAGAAGCGGAAAGACCTGAAGACCGTTGAGGGTGTGGTTGTGGAGCCGAATCGCGACGTGAAAACGGTGGTGAGCGATGTGGCGCTTGGAACGGCTGGCGGCTCTTTGGTGGGCGTTGTGTTCAGCCGCGTCGCGCGGGGAACCGTGCTTGGGCTTGTGGGCGGCGGAGCATACGTGATGGCGAAGAAGGGCAAGGATGTGGAATTGCCTGCGCAGACGGGAATGCTTGTGCGCGTCGATACGACCGTCTCGCTGCCGAGTTCGCTCGTTCATAGCGCTTCGATGGGAGCGGAGTAGGGCTGCGATAGGGGCAGGGCGCTCGCTCCGAAACGAAGAGGGATCCTTCACGTGTCCGCTTCGCGGGACACGTTCAGGACGAAACTTAATTTTTTATCGAGAAGAAATTAGGCGACGCTGTTTGCGGCTGTGGCGGTGGCGCGCTTGCCGCTGCGCTTGAGAAAGCGGTAGAGGCTGGTGCGCCCGATGCCGAGCATGTGCGCGGCTTTGACGCGGTTGCCGTTGCAGGCTTCCAGGACGCGCTCGATGTGAACACGGCGGATTTCGTCGAGAGGGACGGGGCGCCATTCGCTGCCTGCAAGAGGCAGGCGGTGGCGCGGTTTTTGGATATGCTGCGGTAGATCCGAGACGTCGATGAAATCGGCGCCGGCAGTTATAGCGGCGCTTGAGATCACGTTTTCCAATTCACGCACGTTTCCCGGCCATTCGTGCTGAACCAAGGCGATCTGCGCGCGACGCGTGAGTCCGCGCAAGGGCTTGTTGTAAGCCTCGGCATATTTCTTCAGGAAGTGCTGCACGAGAACCGGAATGTCCTCACTGCGTTCGCTCAATCCGGGCACGCGAATTTCGATGCTGCTCAGGCGGTAGAAAAGATCTTCCCGGAAGCGGCCTGCGAGCACTTCGGCGCGGAGATCGCGGTTCGTTGCCGCGACGAGGCGAATATCCACCTTTTTAATTTCAGGCGAGCCCACGCGCTGGATTTCGCGATTTTGAATCACGCGCAGAAGCTTGGCTTGCATGGGGAGCGAAGTCTCGCCGATTTCATCGAGAAAGACGGTGCCGCCGTTTGCGTATTCGAAGAGACCAGGGCGCGTCTCCGTGGCGCCGGTAAACGCACCGCGCATGTGGCCAAAAAGCTGGCTTTCGAGAAGAGTGTCGACCAGCGCGGAACAGTTGCAGACGGCGAAGCGCGCCTGCGCGACCGGGCTGAGGTCGTGGAGGGCGCGGGCGACAAGCTCTTTGCCGGCTCCGGTGGGGCCGGTGATTAGCACGTTCGTATAGTGACGCGCGATCTTGCGGGCCATTTCGAAGACTTCGATCATCGCCGGGCTATTGCCGACGATGCCCTTGTACTGAAGGCTCTGGAAGAGTTTCTGTTCAAGGTGCTGGATTTCGGAGCGGCGCGCGAAATTGTCCGCAAGTTCGTCGAGGCTTTTCTCGAGGCGCGAAAAGTCCAACGGCTTGCACAGATAGTCATATACGCCGAGCTTCACGGCTGCGATGGCCGATTCGACGGAATAAAAACCGGTGAGCAGGATCACGTAAATGCCGGGATCGAGCTGCAGGGCCTGCTGAAGAAATGCCATGCCATCCATCTTCGGCATTTTGAGGTCGGCGAGAATCACGCGACACGTTCCGAGGCGAACGTGTTGGAGCGCTGCTTCCGGGTCCGTGGTACCCGAGGC
>DATEME010000140.1:0-3914 GCA_035275865.1 Candidatus Acidiferrales bacterium
GGAAATGCCCGCGAGCACGCCGAGAAATATTGCGACGCCACCAAGCCGCGGAACAGCTTTCGCGTGAATCTTCAGTGCACCGGGATGGTCGAGAATTTGCCGGCTCTGGCAGAGATGGCGAATCAGCGGCACGATCGTGAACGTGACGACGAAAGTTACGAGCGCTGCCGCAGCTTCCCGCTTCATGTGGCGAATACGCGATGCACCAGGCGCTTTACGTGGCAGAAACGAAGTCGGGCAGCTTTGCGAACGAGTCCGCGAACGCCCGATTCGCGCAGCGCCTCCCGAGCATCCCGCAGATAGAGATCGATTAGGCCAACCGAGACGTCACGGTAGAAGGCTGATCGATAAGAACCGCGGCGAATCTCAGTGGAAAGCATATTAAAACGATCCATGATCGAGTCCGCTCTGGCCGCCGACGGCACTTCCCCAAAGCCGCCAATGGGCAGAAAAACCGGTCGCACGCCGATCTCCGCGAGATTGCCGGCCGAATCGAATCCGGCAATCACGACCAGGCCTTCACGCTCTTCTTCCGATGCGATGTATCCGGAGACGAGGCTGCCCAGGCCATAGAAGCAGAAGGATTTCTTGCCGCCATTTTGCGGAACTGATTCGAAACCGGCAATTCGATGCGAATGAGCGGCAGCAACGAGATCGAATCCACACCGGGCCAAGGCGCGCAATAGAGTGACATCCTCGGGCGAAGGCCGATTTGTGCGAAGAGAGCCCGCGTGGAGAAGAGCCACGGAAAATGTGACGCCGTTGTCCGCCATCCGTGCGAGGGCCTTCGCGGCGCGGCGAGTCGTCGCAGGTTCAACCCCGGCGGTGGTTCGAGTCGCGAGCTCGCGCGAAGCCTTTGCTGCGGCCCAGAAGCCGACGCGAAGATTGCCCGGGCCCTGCCAGACGAAAATTTCTGGTAAATCTCGCAGCGCTCGCGCTGTTCCGAGCGGCACGAATTGATACGCGAGAAGCGCTTCGCGCGTTCGTTGAACGCCGGCGGCACCGAAATCGGCAAAATGCCTTCGCGCCGTACACGACGGACAGATTTGGGCCGGCAGCTTGTATCTCGGATATGTTCTGGAAGCCCTGGCAAAAGCGATGCCGCTACCCACCCAGAACTTCCGGGGCGCGGACCGGCTCACCAAGCGCGAAAGGGATATTGCGGCCACGATCGCAGAGGGATTGAGCAATCGCGAAACCTCTGCCCGGCTGGGTCTCAGCGAGAGCACGGTTCGCAATTATCTCCAGCACATCTATGACAAATTGGGCGTTTCGGGCCGCTCAGAATTGATGCTCTTTTGGATCAATCGTTCGCTGCAGACCCCAGTCTGCCTCTACGACGCCGACAAGCCACCGGACGGCGCCTCGCCCGCGCATGCACCGGCTAAAATGGAACCTTTTGCCGCTGAGGCTCGCGGTCGGGCGGCCCGGAGAGCGCAGTAGACGTACCAGGGCTTGTGAATTGCACTTTGCTTGCGTCGAGCGCGATCGGCCGATCGAGAACTGCATCGAGCGTCGTGCCGCGAGGCAATTCCGCGTCCGGCCCGCGCGTAAATAGAACCGCTGCCAGTCCTGCAGCCGCTCCTGCAGCCGCGCCGATTCCGGCGCCTTCGCCGACATGGCCTGAGGCCGCGCCAACGCCCGCGCCGATCCCAGTCCCTGCTGCGGTGGTTCGTATCACGGTCCCGACATCGGACGTCTTGTCGCTATCGCCCGTGATCGTCCCTTCATTGTTTGTGGTTTCGCCGCCGCCGGTTCCCACATTGCTGGGCATCGCCGCAAGATTCACTTCGTAGGCGTTTGGGAGAATCATTGTGGTGAGCTTTATCGCGATCTGTGCCTTGCCTTTCACTTTGCCTGCACGCTTCGCTTGCGTCACTTCGCCGCTCACGTAAGACCCCGCCGGGATCACCACTTTTCCGTCTATCATCACCGGAAAAACCGTTTCGAAATAAACGGGATCGCCCGGTCTCGCGCTGCGCGTGGAAATCGCGTTGTGCAGCACGAGCGGCAGATGCGTTCCAGTGGGAACGACAATTTTCGCGGTGGACGCTGTCTTTGCGTCGCTCGATGCGGCAGCCGCCGCTGGAGCGGCTGTCGTCGAGGCAGGGGGCGATTGCTTCGCCGGCACTGATTCAGGAGCGACGCCGTTCATCGGGCCAACAGGCTCCTGCAATTGTGCTCCGAAACTGCCTGTCGCAAAAAGCAACGCCAAAACGAGTAGCCACGCGCGAATCGTCATTTTCCCGCCCCCATATCCCGCTCAAGATGCTCTTGCCGGGCGCCGGGATGCCCGACCTGCCTTGCGAAGATTTCGCCTGAACGTGCCCTAGATCAGAAAAACCGTCTGGCCAGTCAGATCGAAACGCTTTCGGCATCGAATGTTCCGGCACGCCACGAGATTGTCGATTCGAACCATATACGATCTCGCCTTGGCGTAATGCTCGCGGTCCTGTTCGTTGCCGCCCGGAAACTTGTCTCTCTTCGTCCGAACCATCCAACGGACCGGATAGGAATTCTCCTGGCGGCAGTGTGGGCACGTCAGCTGAAGCTGCTTCGTTTCTTCTTTCTCGGTGTAAAAGCGCTTGTCGTCCATTAGGATTTTAGGCCTTTCGATCTCTCTAATTTAGCTCTTCAGCTTCGATGCGTCCTAGGCTGCGCGGAGGCGATCTCATCCAACGTTACCATCCGCAGCCCCATATCCTTCCATCGCGGAATCCAATTTGCCAGTGCCTGCACGGTGTGGCGGCGATCGCCGCCGAGTGTGCGATGGGCGCCATCATGCAGCAGGACGATATCCCCACCACGGACGCGACGCAAGCGCCTGACCACCGGGTCGCTCGGCTGCGGTTTCCAGTCGCGCGCTAGCCGCGACCACATCACGACGCCCGCACCATTGCGCCGCGCGACGATGCCGTTGAGCAGCGGGCTCCGGAAGCCGTACGGCGGCCGCATCCAACGAGGTACAACGTCAGTTGCCGACCGGATAGCTTCATCGCAACGGTCCAGCTCTTGGGAAATTTTTCGTCCGGAGAGCAGCGGCAACGCCGGATGCGTGTCCGTGTGATTGCCGATCACGTGTCCACGCCGCGCAACTTCGCGCGCAAGATCCGGGCAGGCGCGAACATGCGCGCCGATCAGAAAGAAAGTCGCACGAATCGCATGGCGATCCAGCAAATCGAGCAGCTCCGGCGTGACGGCGGGATTCGGCCCGTCGTCGAACGTGAGCGCGATTGTTCGCGAATCGCCGGTCCGCCGGATCGTGCGCCCGAAAAGCTGCGCCGACGGCACGCACGCCGCCCAGGAGTAAGTCCCTGCCGCACAACCGGTTCCGGCCAGAAGTAGTGGAGCGAGCAGCATCGCCTGATTTTCGCACTGTCGCGCGCGAAAACAAAAATCGAAACCTGGAAAGCTCCGATTGCGCTAAAGTAGCTCGCTATGTTTTCACTCAAAGACAAAGTCGCGCTGGTCACCGGCGCATCGCAGGGAATTGGCCGCGCAACCGCACTCGCATTGGCCGAAAGGGGCGCAAAAGTCGCAATTGCCGCCAGAACTGCCGAAAAGCTCGCCTCGTTGGCGGCGGAAATCGCGCAAACCGGCGGCGAAGCGCTTCCCGTAACAATGGACGTAGCTGATCCTGGGCAGGTGAAGGCGGGATTCCAGCAAGCGCTCGCAAAATTCGGTCGGCTGGACATTCTCGTCAACAATGCAGCCATCACGCGCGACACTTTGGCGCTCCGCATGAAGCTCGAGGATTGGGACGCCGTGCTGCGCACGAACCTCACCGGTGCGCACCTCTGTATCCAGCAGGCGCTCGGTGCGATGCTGAAACAGCGCAGCGGACGCATCATCAACGTCACGTCGGTCGTCGCCGAAACGGGCAATGCAGGCCAAGCCAATTACGTCGCGTCAAA
>DATEME010000141.1:0-3252 GCA_035275865.1 Candidatus Acidiferrales bacterium
TCAGCCGCGGACGTTGCCACCACGGCTCCCGCTTCTCCCGCTCCTGGCCCTGACGTGACGCCTCACGATGGGGCTTGACTCGCTGCTTGTCGTGAACCTTGGGCTCTGCCTTCCATGACTTCGGCGGCGGTCGTGCACGAAACGGCGGCTTGAGGCGGGGTGGGTCGGGTACCTGCACATTTTTGGTACCGGTACCTGCACATTTTTGGTACCGGACCAGTACCGTTTTTGGTACCCCTGTCTCCTATTCTTATTCTTCTGTTCTATTGTTCTAATCTAAATATAGAGATCAACCACCCTGACAGCCTTCCCCCTCCCCCGTCTAATTTTGATCAACTTAAGTCTGACAAGATCGTTGATAGCTCTTATTCGAGACATCCGCGGTAATCCGGTTACCTCTGCTGACAGAACGATCTCTTTCACCGCCATCTGTTCGAGCTTGAAATTCTCGACCAGGATGGTGAAAGCAAGATCGTAGGTGCTTCCCGGAGCAGCAGCTTCGCGGAGTATTCTAATCCACCGGAGCGGGAGCTTGACCCATTGAATCTTGAACCCCGACTTCCGCGGCGTCTTCACTGATCGCCTTGTCCTCATCTTTCTCATCAGGGCTCGCAGCTCCTTGCCCTGGATCACAAAGTCCGACGTACTCATCGTTAGGACAGCCGCAATTATAACTGCTTCGAATCCGGCGTTCGGGGTATGACCGCGTAGTTCCACTCGGGATGGAATTTGTCGCCGCGGATGTTGAGGTTCTTCATCTGGGCGGCGGTGACTTTGATGCCCTTTTGGTAGGTTCGCGTGTCGAGGGCGCTCGCGACCTTGAGGCCGGTTTTGGTCGTGGTCGCGGCGATCAGCTCGACCACGGCGATGCGATCGGTGAGGGGTCGGGCGCGCCAATTCTGGGTGATGTGACAGAACAGGCGATGCTCGATCTTGTTCCATTTCGACGTGCCCGGCGGATAGTGGCGAACCTTGATCGTGAGCCCGGTCTCGTCGGCGAACTTCTGCAGTTCCAGTTTCCACAGCCGCAGGCGCGCTCCGTTCGAGCCACCGCAATCGGCTGTGATGGACAATTCGCGGGCCGTCGGGTAGCGCTGCCGGCCCATCTTTTCGAGCCACATGCGGATCGAGGCCACCGCGAACTCGGCTGTGTCGTGGGTGATGCCTACACTCACCCAGGCGGCATCCGCGGTGACATCGTACACGCCATAGGGTGCGACCTTGCCGAGTTGCGTATCCTCGAAGTCGTGCACCTTCACTCGTCTCGGATCGCCTTTCGGCCGCCACTCGCGACCGGCGTTGCGATAGTTGCCGACCAGTTCCTTCTTCTTGGTATCCACCGAGATCACAGGCTGGTCTGCCGCCTGGGCGGCAAGCACTTCAGCATTGATGTATTCGAACTGGGCGTCGCGATCGGGATGGCTTGAGCCTTCGTCGCTCTTGCGGTTGGTCTGCCGCGAGTAGCCGAGTTCGGTAAGCAGCTTGCGCACGCTGTTGGGGCTGACAGCGTGGCCCATCTCGGCAAGGCCAGCGGCCAACTTGTCGAGGCTCTTCGATACCCACAGCAATGGGCGAACCGGATCGCCGAGGGTTGCCGGCTCGACCAGGCGCCTCAGATCCTGGAGCAGGGTCGCATCCCGTTCGCTGAGCCGCCTCGCTCCGCCTCCCTTCCGACGAACCTGCCCCGGCGGCAGTGGCGGCAAATCGAGGTCTTGCAATCCCCGCTCAATGGTACTGCGCGCGATCCCCGTGATCTCCGATACCGCCGCCAGCCCGCCCCAGCCGGCTGCCCGCGTCTCGCTTGCGGCGAAAAAGCGTCGACCACGCTCGTCCCGCTTCGAACCATCCGCCTCCCAGCGCAGCCGAATCGCTTCTCTGTCGACCATGCACTCTGGTAGACGCACGATCCAACGACCGGAATCCCTCAACCCCGAGTCAATCCGCCGCACCAGCCGTCGTCACCCGATTCATTTATCTTTGCGGCTGTCCTAAGCGCGAAGCCGAGGAGGATTGGGGCAAGGAGAGATGGCGATGACCCATGAGCGTGGGTCACGACTGGTCATTCGGCGATGTCGGCTCAATGTCCGGATTTACCCCGAAAGCGGCCGATCAGGCTTCGCTATTCGCTCACCTCGTCGGCGCGGGCGAGCAGCGTCGGCGGAATTTCGATGCCCAGCGCACGCGCGGTCGGCAGATTGATGACGAACTGGAATTTGGTGGACTGCACCACGGGCAGGTCGGCGGGCTTAGCGCCCTTGAGGATGCGGCCAGTATAGACGCCAAGCTGCCGAAATACTTCCGTGAGGTCTGTTCCGTAGCTCATCAGACCGCCGACCTCCGCGAACTCTCGCACATTGGACACGGCAGGAATCGCGTGGCGCGCCGTCAAGGTAGCAAGTTGCACCCGCCGGCTACTGAAGAAAACGTCGGAACCGATCAGCAGTGCGTTGACTTTGTTACGGACCAGCGTCGCGAAGGCGGCCTCGATCTCGCGGCTGTCGCTCGCCCGAACAATATCGATCTGCACCCCGAGCGTGGCGGCCGCTGCCACCACGTCTTTCGTCACGCCTTCGATATTCTCATTGGTCGGATTGACCAGCAGTCCAACCAGCGTGGCCGTGGGCAGAAGCTCGCGCAACAGCCCCAAATGCTTGGCGCCCAGCTCTGCGAGGAAGGAATTCACGCCGGTCGCATTGCCGCCCGGTCGCGCAAGACTACCGACGAGACCGAGCTTAACCGGATCCCCCGCGACGTTGAACACAATCGGGATGGCCGTCGTTGCAGCCTTTGCCGCGACTGCGGCAGGGATAGGGAACGCGACGATCACCGCCACCTGACGGCGCACAAACTCGGCCGCTAGCGCCGGCAGTTGATCGTATTGCCCTTCGGCCCAGCGGTATTCAATCGCGACGTTGCGCCCCTCGACGTAACCGGCTTCCGCCAAGCCTTGGCGGAATACCGCCGTCTGCGGCATGAACGGCCCGGGCGAACCCGCACCAAGAAATCCGACCACCGGCATCGCCTGCTGCGCCCGCGCCGCGAGCGGCCACGCAGACGCGCCGCCAAGCAGCGTGATGAAGTCGCGCCGCCTCATGCCGGACATCGGGGGTTCCTCCCGCCTCGGCATTGCCGGTCTACCGCACGCTCAACCTGCTGGAAGCGAGGTCGAAAAGTCCTTGGGCCAGACCTGAAATGTTCTGAATCGGGTTGAGCACTGCGCCAGCCCGACCAAAGGATAGCATGCCATATGAT
>DATEME010000142.1:0-3348 GCA_035275865.1 Candidatus Acidiferrales bacterium
CTTGGAGAAATCCACATTGCCGGCAAACTTCATAATGCCGTCTTGGAGCGTGACATTCTGCACGCCAGGCGAACCGATTGCCTCGGCAAGCTTGGGGGCGTAATTGATGCCCATGCGACGCGCGACTTCGAAGTCTGACGCTTCCGTGATGATGTAAAAGACATCCTTCCCTTGCGGCGACAGACCGCGGAACAATGGCAGCGTCACGCTGGCGTTACGATAGGTGAAATCGACCGCCAACGCGCTTTTAACAAAGACATGGTCGCTGGGCTTGAAGTTGACGCCGTGGCCGGGACTGTACGCCGGCCGCCCAGTTTCCTTGCTTTCAGCCGTTTGAATTGCCCTTGCTTCTTTGAGCGCCTCGGCTTCTGAAGCTGCGGCGGCAATTGGCACTGCTACAGTCGATAACATCAGCACGGTAGCAAAAGTCGCGATTTTCATATGACTCTCCTTCCGTTGAGGGTGGTTTATGGGCCGGCTTGCGAACGGGCGGAGTAACCCTGATGCGACGAGCGACGGCTGGCTCGGTTCATTCATTCGACCGGAAACGATGCATTGACGTCGTCTCCTGCGGCTTCGTGGCGACGAGCGCGGACCAATTAGGCTCGGGAGGGGCTGTGAGATGAAATGCCTATTCGCTATCAACTCAATAACCGCCGTCTATAGAGCTGACTGTGCAAAAGGCGATGCGTTGCAGGTGTCGTCGTAACAACAGCGCCGAAAGCGAGCTGAACAAAACGCGCGAGCATACCTCCGTTTCCAACTTTCCCGCTAAGGACCGACCGCCTGAAGCTCCAGCACGCGCATAGCACTCGGGTATCGGGTCGATAGCGAATTGATATTTTCCTTCCCAATTGAACCGGGTCGTTGTTCACTGCTCTCATGTTGATCCAAACTGCGCGCGGCGAAAGCTCCACATGACCGTGAATGTCGGTAGGGACACGCTCGACGAGGCGTTCAGGCGCGTGCGCGACCTGGACTTATCTTTGCAAGAGCAACTGCGCGCCCTTGCCGAGACGCTAAGGCGGGAACGTCCCGAATTCGCTGCCGCAGTGGACCGACTCGTGACCCGGCTTCGGCACTATGGTGCCGGCGAAGCAGCCCCGAAGATCGGCGATCCAATGCCGCCATTCGTGTTGCCCGATGAGAGCGCGCAGAAGGTCAGTCTGGAGGAGCTCCTCGACCGGGGACCCGTTGCCGTGATCTTCCATCGCGGGCACTGGTGCTCCTTTTGCCGCATCAACATCAATGCATTGGTGGAGGCGCACAAGGCATTGCCTGCCAGCGCCGAGATCGTCGCCATCATGCCCGATCGGCAGAAATTCGTGGCTGATCTCAAACGGCAGTCCCAAGTGCCGTTTCCAATCCTCATCGACGCGAATAACGGCTACGCCATGTCTCTGAATCTGACGATCTGGGTGGGCGCGGAAATACAGAAGATGATGGAGGCCCGGCGCCTGGATCCTCCGACCTTCCAGGGCAACAGCTCCTGGATGCTCCCGATCCCCGCGACCTTCGTTGTCGGCCAGGATGGGCTAATCAGGGCACGCTTCATCGATCCGGACTACCGCAATCGGATGATGATTTCCGACATGCTCGCCGCGATGCTTTAATCAGCACAAAATGAGCAAATGTAGGTGCGCAAGATCGTCGTGCAGGATGCCCAGAGGCAGGAGCGGGCCAGACGATTTCACCCGTTAGCCGGCGAGCCGGTTTTTAGCAGGCCCCGAGCGTTGCTCGGCCAACTGAGCGGCAATGGCTTTGTTGCCGAACCATTTTTTTCGCATCGCTTCGCGCACGAGCGCGCCGACACCCGGCGAATAAGGTCGGCCGCGTACAGTGACAAGATTCACTTTTCGCCAGAACTCGGGCTCAATGACGGGTAGCGCGACGATGCCGGGATGGTGCGCGGCATTTTCAGGCATGAACGCAAAGCCGAGCCCCGCAGCGACCATAGCCAAGGTCCAATCGTCGCGCTCGCTCCAATACGTGGGCGTGCAAGTCACGCCTTTCTCCTCGAGGATATGATCGGCGTAGCCGGCGAACTCGCAATTCATTCGATGGATATAGCATTCCCCGTTCAGCTCCCGGACCGGGAAGGCGCGCTCGCCCGCGAGCCGATGCCCGCGATGGACGGTGATGACCATCTGCTCCGCAAACAGCGGCATGACATGCGTGCGCTCGTCGAGTTCCTCGCCCGGCAACGCGTAGATCACCACTTCGAGATCGCCGGTGAGCAGGCGGTCCCGTAATTCCCGAGCGTTTGCATCGCATAGACGCAGCTCAAGTCCGTCATGGCGCATCTTCAGAGCAGCAATGAGATCGACGATCTCATCCGGCGATATGGTGCACATGATTCCCAGCTTAAGGGGCACTCTCTTGAGCTGCTTGATATCCTGGGACAGACGCTTTGCCTTGACAGCAGCCTCGTACACGGTTTCCAGATGAGGGCGCACCATCTCGCCCAGCTCGGTGAGATGCGTCAGGTGCCGCTCGCGGTGAAAAAGTGGCCCGCCAAGCTCGCCTTCGAGCTGCTGTATCGCACGCGAGAGCGCAGGCTGCGACACGTTGCACTTTTCCGCCGCGCGCGAGAAGTTCAATACCTGTGCCACCCCGAGGAAATAACGAACCTGATGCATTTCCATGACAATCTCACGGGTTTGGTCGACAGAGATTCTGTCGCGGAGTCGGTTGGTCGTATTCTCCAGGTCGCTGCGCCCGTGTTCTAGAAATTCTTAGCAAATAGGCGCGGCCTATTCCTTCTTGCCGTCGTCCGGCTGAATTTGCTGTTGTTGCTGCCATATGGGTGGCTGTTCGCGGTCAAACAACAGCATTATGGCGCCCACGTACTCGTTCGTGGAGACGGTGCCAGACTAAAGCCATTTCTAGGACGACCGTTCGGTCTTTCCCTTCTGGCATCGTCTTGGCGACCGCCAAACACTCTCCCGCGAGGCGACGATAGCGCTGCCTTGGCGTTTCATCGTTCGGCATTGACGGAATCCCTCACCAGCGCATAGAACGCGCCAGGGTTCCGGGAGTTCCGATGTTGGCAGCCAAAAGGCCGCTGCACTGCGGGATTTTGATCAGGCCTATGTCCGCTGGGGGTCATAAGCAGACATTTCATAACGTCTGGCCGATGTCCGCTATTCCCCAGAAAGCGGACATTCACCGGCGCGATTGGAATGTCCGCTAAGTGCCGATTTTGTTGCAGAAGTCCGTTGCAAGCTTTTTTGGTGGGTGATTCCGTCGCTGTGATGCGGTTCGCGACGGGAGCAGGGCGATGAGGGGCGGCAGGCGGTGATCGTCGACGACAGCCGTGCGCGCGCTCAGCAGCCGGCGTGGCGCGTC
>DATEME010000143.1:0-5645 GCA_035275865.1 Candidatus Acidiferrales bacterium
GCCGGCAGCAAGCCAAGCCCCGCAGCCGCGCATGCCATCAGTACCGGACGCATTTCGGCGAGTGCGCCATGCTCGATCGAAGCGAGGATGTCGTGCGTGCCATGTTCTTGCCGACGAATCCCTGATACGAATACCACTCCACCGAGCGTGCAAACACCGATCACAGATGCAAAGCCGACCGCGGCCGAAATACTAAACGGCGTGCCGGTGACAAACAGTGAAAGCAATCCGCCTGTCAGCCCAAAAGGAAGAATCGCAAGCACGAGCAGCGCGTGCCGTATTGAATTAAACGCAGTGAAAAGCAGCCCCAGAATAATCAGCAGGCTGATGGGAATCACAAACGCGAGCCGGTGCTGCTCTTCTCTCAGGCTCTGGTACTCGCCGGCCCATTCAAGATGATAACCTTGGGGCAAGCGCACCTTTTGCGCGAGCCGTGCTTGCACGTCCTGGATTGTGCCGGACAGATCGCGCCCGCGTACACTGAACTTAATCGGAATGAATCGCAGGCCGTTCTCGCGGTAAATCATAAACGCGCCGGTCCGCATCGAAACGTCGGCCACTTCGCCAAGCGGCACATTCTTGCCGTCGGGCGTCGGCAAGAGGATCGCCCGGATCGCTTCCGGCGTTTGCCGGAACTGGGGCTCATAGCGCACTACGAAATCGTACCGGCGATCGCCCTGCAGGATCTGCGTTGCCGTAATTCCGCCGATTGCCGCTTGCACCGTTGCGTCAACGTCTGCGGCCATCAATCCGTAGCGCGCGCTCGCTTGGCGATTGATTTGAACGACGAGTTCCGGCTGGCCCGATTCGGCGAACACACCAAGATCGGCAATGCCCGGCACCTTCGCCATTACGTCGCGAATCTCTCCGGCCTTTTCCACGAGCGTATCGATATCGTCCCCGAAAAGCTTCAGGGAGTTCTCGCCTTTCACGCCGGACATTGCCTCTTCGACGTTGTCCTGAATGTTCTGCGAAAAATTGAAATCGATCCCCGGATATTTTTCGAGCCGCGCATCCATTTGGCCCACCAGCTTCTCCTTATCAATCCCGTGCGGCCATTGGTCCGTGGGCTTCAGAGAAACCATAAATTCAACGTCGTTAAACGTTGTCACGTCCGTCCCATCGTCCGGGCGCCCCATCTGCGAAACAACCTGCGAGACTTCGGGGAATCCTAAGAGAATTTCGCGAAACTGAGTCGCGAGATTTGACCCGGTCTCGAAAGACGCGTCTTGCGGAAGCGTCGCGCGAACCCAAAGGTTTCCTTCTTCGAGCTGCGGCATGAACTCGCCGCCCAGAAAGAAGAAGCTCACAGCGAGCATCGCCACCGTCGCGACGCTCACCATGCCAAGCACGCGCGCACGATGCGACATCGTCCAGCGCAGCACTTTCGCGTAGTTCTTGCCCAGCCAGTTCACCAGACGCGTGTGATGTGCTCGGACCCTTTCCGGGCGTACGAACGAAGCGAGAACGGGCGCGAAGAGCGTCGCGAAGATAAATGCTCCCGCGAGCGCAAAGCCATATGTCTCCGACATCGGGGCAAAGATCTTTCCCGGAACGCCTTGCATCGTGAAAAGCGGAATAAGCGCCACGACGATCACAAGCACCGAAAACGCCACCGGCCGCACCGCCTCTGCCGTAGCGTCGGCGATCAGTTCAGACGTGTTTCCCGCTGAAGCCGACTGCAGCCGTCGATAAATGTTCTCCAGCACGATCACGGATGCATCGACCAGAATCCCGAAATCGATTGCGCCAACGGAAATGAGGTTTGCCGAACCGCCGGATAGCACCATCCCGGAAAACGCGAAAAGCAGCGAACAAGGAATTGTAAGCGCCGCAATGAGCGAGATCGGGACATCGCCCAAAAAGACGATCAGAATCGTCGTCACGAGAATCAATCCCACGATAACGATGTCTCGCACCGTCGCCGTCGTGAGATGAATCAGATTTGTCCGGTCATAAAGCGTCACCACCTTCATGCCAGGCAGCAGCAACCCGCCGTTCAAATCGGCGATCTTTTGCCTCAATTGTTGCAATGCCGGGATCGACTGTTCCCCGCGTTGCAACAGCACAATTCCTTCCACCGCATCGCTGTCGTGATTTACTCCCACCTGGCCTAGCCGGGGCTGCGAATCCTCCCGCACATCCCCCAGATCGCGTAAATACACCGGAACGCCATTGTGTGCGGTGATGAGGACGTTCTGCATCTCCGCCACGCTTTGCAGCAGCCCCACGCCGCGCACGTTAACACTCTGACTTCCCATCGTCAGATAATTCCCGCCCGCGTTCGCATTGCTGGCTGCGACGGCTGACACGACTTGCGGCAGCGTCACGTTGTATTGCAGTAGCTTGCGCGGATCGATTTCGGCCAGATACTCGCGCGTTGTTCCGCCGAACGACGCCACGTCAATAATCCCCGGCACTTGCTTAAGCTGGCGTGTGACGAACCAATCCTGCTCTGATTTCAAGTCGTTCAAGCTGTAGGAAGGTCCCGCAAGCCGGTATCGATATATTTCCCCTATGGGCGATTCCGGAGAGAGCTGCGGGCTGAGGTTATTCGGCAGTGACATTCCCTGAATGCGGTTCAGTGCTTCCTGCCGGTCCCAAAGATAATCGCTGCTGTAATCGAAATACAGCTTCACGTCGCTTAGGCCGAAAATCGTGATCGAACGAACGCCGTCGAGATGCGGCATGCCGAAGAGTGCCGTCTCGACGGGCACGGTTACCTGCTGTTCCATTTCCTCGGCCGACCACGACGGATTCTGCGTGATGAACTCCACCATCGGCGGAGACGGATCGGGGTACGCCTCAATGTCCAGTTGCAGGAACATGTAGGTCCCTGCGGCGAGCCACGCAACAAGGCCCACGAGCACGAGCGGGCGAAAACGCAGCAGTGAGAGAATGAACGAGCGCATCTCGTCAGTCCGTGCCCGCCGAACTGGCACGGAGCAGCAGGTCTCCTTGCGAGACGATCGTCTCGCCCGCCTTCAGGCCGGACGTGATCTCGACGGACCCATCGCTTGTTTGTCCGATCGTGACACTACGGCGCTGGTACTGTCCGCCACCCTCGCTCACAAACGTATAGGCCGCATTCCCTTCGCGCAGCACAGCAGTAGCCGGCACGAGGATGCCCTGGCGAGACGACCGCAGCAGCCGAATCGCGCCAAACATCGAAGGCTTGAGCCTTGTTCCCGGATTCGGAAGCACCACGCGAACGTGCAGCGTCCGCGTGTTCGGGTCCACAGCGTCAGAGACCACATCCACGCGGCCGCTCCATTTCTGTCCGGGATACGCGTTCAGCGTGACTTGAGCAGGTTCGCCGGTTTTCACAGCCACTAGATCGTTTTCGTAAATATCGCCCACAGCCCACACCGCGGAGATATCCGCGATCGTGCAAAGCGGCTGTGGGGCGGCTAGTGCGTTCGAGAATTCACCCGGCGACGCGCCCACGTCCAAAACAACCCCCGCTCGCGGCGCTGCCACGAGAAGTTGCGATGACGCGTGCTCCGGGTCCATGCCGAAGACTCGGATTTGATCTTTCGTCGCTTCGACTTCAGCCTGCGCGGTCTGCGCGTCCGCCTGGGCCTGCTGGTAATCCTTCAGAGCGATGGCATTGTGCGCGTAGAGGTCCGCAGAACGGGCGAGCTGTTCCTGCTTCACCTGAGAGTCGGCCAGCGCTTTGTGATAGTCGGCTACAGCGCGCGAAAGATCGCCGCTTTCGATCAGCGCGAGCGTCTGGCCTTTCTTCACCCAGTCCCACGGTCGCACTCTCATTTCGATAATGCGGCCGCCTGCCGGCGGGAATACGTGCACCACGTGAGTCGGATCGGCTTCGATTTGCGCCGGGATGTCCAGATAATCAGGGATCGTCGTCGTCGCCACCGTCATGGTTTGGATCCCTGTAGCGTCTTGCACACTGAATTGGTCGTTCGCGGACGATGCCGGGGCGGCGGCTTGAGTGGCGGACGTGCCTGAGCCTCCGCAGGCGGCGAGGCTTGCCGCCACAGAGAGAGCGACTACCCACATTGAGTTCTTCATAGCCGACAGCGCTTTCTTATGCAGTTCCTGCTTGGAACTGCGGTCTCGGATGGGTCTTGTGGTCTTGAACGAATCGTCTCGAACGGGCACAGGCCAGCCTCGTACGTGGGAACGATTTCTTTTGCTTCTTGCTAGAGGAGGGTTGTAGCGGGTGGTGCTCGCCCGGCATGCAAAACGAGGGTACGGCTACGTGCCGGCAGGTCATTACCAGAACAGAGCGATTTGCCGCTGTCCTGCAGTTCTTCGGCGCCGCGCGCGGCTGGGAATTCTAGGTCCGATGATTCCCGTTGCCATGCAACCGCGCACATTTCGACCGCAGACGAAGCGTTCCAATCCTTGCTTGACCTGCTGAATGCGTGGGGAAAGCGGCCGGGATCAACCTGCGAAAAATTCCCGTGTCCGTCGTTCAGTAGGATTGCGACAGTCTTATCTAGCCATGCTGTTGCGACCACCAGGTCGGGGGCGTGGTCGCCGTTGACGTCTCGCGCCTCGATAGAGAGGCCGCCACCTGGCGCCGCCACTCGCACGTAACGTCGACCGGATTCCGAAAGCCGAAATCGGACCCAATAGCCGCCGGCCGAAGCACTGCCTTCCGCTGCTTGAACGCTGGCAAAGTCGGGATGATGATCGCCGTCAAAATCGGCGATGGCGAAGGAAACAGGCGAACTACCTCTAGCTACAGTCGGCTGGCGAAGTTGGGGGCCATGCGCTGCTTTCGCGCGGCCAGAAGTGAAAAGTACAAGCGCCAGGGCAGCAATAAGAGGCACGCACACAAAAAAACTTTTGGGCAAACGCCCGCCTGACCGTCCTCGCATCTTCCATCGACCGACCGTCGTGTGTTTTTCCGCCGCCATAATTGCAATCCGCCCGCAACCGCAATCTACCATGCCCGAGCGCCGCCGTCATCGGTCTCCTAAGGAGAGAGACACATTAGCAGACTTCGATACGTTTGTATTCGGAGGACAGATGGTCCCGGCCACCAGATGTCAATCTGGGTTAGAAGCGGAAGCTTACAACGCTAGAGTTGCGAGAGCGCGCGATGGACAAGACTGATCGCGATGGAGCCTTCGCCGACGGCAGATGCGACGCGCTTCACGTTGCCTGAACGAACGTCGCCGACGGCGAAGACACCGGGCAGGCTCGTTTCCAGCATTTGCGGCGGACCGACGGCGTGCCGGGTCATTACTTCCGCAGCCGCATCGACGTCAGGCCCCGTCAAGATGAAACCTTTATCATCCAAAGCGACACAGCCGTGCAGCCAATCCGTCCGCGGCGATGCACCGGCCATGATGAAGACGTGGCGAATGTTGCGAACGGTCGCCTGGCCGTTTGCGTCGCGCCAAGTGACGCACTCAAGGTGATTTCCACCATCCAGATTCGCGATCTCCGTTCTGTAGTGCAAATCGATCGCCGGATTTTGTTCGATGCGCTGGATCAGGTAGCGCGACATCGTGTCTGAAAGCTGACCAGAACGAACGAGCATATGGACCTTGCTCGCCGTCTGAGAGAGAAAAACCGCGGCCTGACCGGCGGAGTTTCCTCCGCCAACAACGACGACGTCTTCCTGCTCGCAGAGCTGGCCTTCCATATATGTGGCGCCGTAATAAATG
>DATEME010000144.1:0-13260 GCA_035275865.1 Candidatus Acidiferrales bacterium
ATTTTCACGCCGACGGGCCAGGAACAGATTTTCTATCTTGGACCGCATGCCCCACGCCTGACTTCGAAGGAGATTGATCTCTTGCACAAAGTCTGGCTCGAATCGAGTGACAAGCTACCGTGCGAAGAAATTCATCACCACGACATCGTTCATTTTGCCTTGGCGGAATTCGCCCGAGAGATTGCCGGTGGACAAGATCAAGAAAACGAGGCTATGAGCCGTCTGCGCGATCACCTGCGCGCCATTCGGGCGGCTCGGCTCAGCCCAGATTCGACAGATTTCTCGGGCTAGGTTCCGTTGTCCCGGTTCTCTTAAGCAGGACTAGCGTATGGATGAAAGACGCTTAATGCCGGGACCACGAATGAAGAAGCGATTTTTGAGTGACGCTCGTCGAGAACATTGAGGCTAGCAAAGAACTGGTTGACCTCATCGAATAGCTATAGAGGAGTTCTTGATCAGGGGAACGATGAGGGAACATTAAGCGACGAACAGGGTCGAAAACCAGCTACTACGACGCGAGAACAAGCTAAACGAATCAACCACTTAGCATTCGGTGAAGTGGCAGCGGGTTCCAGGTTCGAGTCCTGGGCGGCTCACCACTCTCTGCGTCTCGTCTGCTTCCTTCCGTGTCTGTTCTGAGGTAGAATCCGCCCAAGTTATTTTTGCCAGCTGCCTCTTTTCGTACACAAAACGCTCCGGCTAACGTCGCCATTCTAGTCTTCGCATGAATGCCTTTGGCGATTTCAGCTTGGAGACCGGGAGCTCGCTGCATTCGCGCAACGAGCGCACGCTTATACAGCTCACGCCTGAATTGTCGGTTCGCCTATTTTGTGTGCTGAATATCGCGGCAAACGCGCACCGATGTGACGCGCATGACGTTGGCTTTCTGACAACGCCGCCGCCACTAGCCCCTGCAACTACGCGCCGCAATTTGGTAGTTTTGTTCCGAATGGGAGCGAACGGGCCGCTTTTCACTTCCCGCTATAATCATGGCGACTGCCGCGAAGTGGCCCTCCGCTGGTGCCGCAGATGATCGATAGAAAGAAGCCTCTGAAAACGCGCAAAGAGCGCGCTGTGCGCCGCTGCCCGTTCGTCGCTTCGGCCGAAGTGACGGATGCGAATTCGGACACACGGCTCTCGGCGCGAATCTCGGAATTGGGCGTCGGCGGCTGCTACGTGGATGCGATGAACCCGTTTCCTGAAGGCACAGCCGTCACCGTGCGGATTCTCCGCGATCAGGGCGCATTCGAGACGAAGGGCAAAGTCGTCTACTGCCATCCGGCTTGCGGCATGGGTCTTTCGTTTACGGAAACCGAGCCCAGCCAGCGTTCAGTCCTCGAAGAATGGCTCGCCGAGGCCGTGCGCGAACTCCGGCCCGTTTCGTAATCCCTCGCGCGTCGCCCCAGGAGTGGTCGATGCGCACACCACACGCAATCGGTCAGAATCCCCATCTGCACCGGGTTTAGAATAATAAGAAGAGAACCCAAGCTGGCCGAGGAGACCAAAATGGCGACTACTCCAATTTCGCAAGAGCTGCGGCGCGGCGGCGCCTTTCTCGTCGCCACGAGCACGCCCGATGAAATCTTCACGCCCGCGGATCTGACGGACGATCAGCGCCTCATTGGCCAGACGACCGAAGAGTTCGTCGCTAAGGAAGTCCTGCCGCGCGTTCCGGAACTGGAGCAGCACAAGAAGGGAGTGCTGCCGGAGTTGTTGAAGAAGGCCGGTGAAATCGGACTGCTGGGAGGCCTTGTTCCCGAGCAATATGGTGGTGCGCAGCTCGATAAAGTGGCAACCACGCTGCTTGCCGAAAAACTCGCGGCTTACGCATCGATGGCAGTCGCGCACGGGGGGCACGCCGGCATTGGAACGATTCCGCTCGTCTATTTTGGCACCGACGAGCAAAAGAAAAAGTATCTGCCCAAAATGGCGACGGGAGAATGGCTCGCCTGTTACTGCCTTTCCGAGCCGCAAGCCGGCTCGGACGCGCTCGCTTCGCGCACGCGCGCCGTTCTTTCGCCGGACACCAAAAACTGGATTCTCAACGGCCAGAAAATGTGGATCACCAATGGCGGCTTCGCGGATATTTTCACTATTTTCGCGAAAGTCGACGGCGAAAAGTTCTCCTGCTTCATCGTCGAGCGTGGAACGCCTGGATTTTCCGTCGGCGCGGAAGAAAACAAAATGGGCATTCGCGGCAGTTCCACCGTGCCGCTCTTCTTTGAAAACGCGGCTATTCCCAGAGAAAATCTTCTACACGAAGTAGGACGCGGGCACATTGTGGCTTTCAATACACTCAACGCCGGCCGTTTCTCGCTAGGTGCGTATTGCCTCGGCGGCGCGAAAAAAGCCATCGCCGATTCCGCCAAATACGCGAAAGAACGCACGGCTTTCGGGCATCCCATTGCCGACTTTGGCCTGATTGAAGCGAAGCTCGGCGAAATGACGGTGCGTACGTTCGCGCTTGAATCGATGATTTATCGCACGGCGGGGACGATCGAAGCGGCTGTTTCCGCGGGCGAAGCAGGTCCCGATAAAAGCAAGGCCGCGATGCAGACGCTCGAGGAGTACGCGATCGAAAGCTCGATCAGCAAAGTCGCCGGAAGCGAAATTCTCGATTATTGCGTCGATGAAGGCGTGCAAATCTTCGGCGGCTACGGTTTCCACGAAGATTATCCGATGGCCCGTGCCTATCGCGACAGCCGGATCAACCGCATTTTTGAAGGCACGAATGAAATCAACCGGCTGCTGATCATCCAAATGCTCATGAAGCGGGCGATGACCGGCGCATTGCCGTTGATCGCGGCAGGGAAGAAGCTCGCCGACGAAATTCTCGCCGGTCCGTCATTCGAAGAAGCGCCCTCAGGCGAATTCGCCGCCGAGCAGCAGGCAATCGCGCAAACGAAGAAAGCGTTTTTGCTCGCATCGGGCGCCGCGGTGCAACGTTTTTCGGACAAATTGGCCGAACACCAGGAAATCGTTGCGGCGCTTGCGAACATCGTGATCGATATTTATGCGATGGAGTCGTCGCTTTTGCGGGCGCAGAAAGCCGCCGCTGCCGGCGGCGACGCAAGCGTCATGGGCGATGCCGCGCGCACATATATTTACGATGCGGTGGATCGCATCGAAAAAGAGGCGCGAACTGCGCTGGCCGCCACCATCGAAGGCGATACGCTTTCCACTCAACTGGCGGTGCTGCGGCGCTTCATCAAGCACGCCCCCGTCGATACGATCGCGTTGCGCAGGCGTATTGCTCAGGCCGCGCTTGCGCAGAATCGCTATCCCTTCGAAAGCCGCTGACGCAAAAGTTTCGCCGCGAAACTAAATCAAATCCACACATTCCAGTAGCCGCAAAGTGTTAACGAAGTCGGTACAGGGTAGTACTCCGTAGTACCCTGTCCTAAAGGACATATAGTTTCTCCGCAAAACGGAACCATTTTTCCCCTCTCTACCTGTACCCCCGGTTGCAACCTCCCGATTTTCAAGAGCTTACTGTATTGCTCCTTTTGGGTGTTCTCGTGCATCAAACTGTACAGAGGTACAGGTTCAACTTTTAAGGGGTCACGGACCATGAACAAGTTGTGGGAAGAGTTTAGGGGCTTTCTTTTGAAGGCGGCCAGAGAACCAAAGATTCGCAAGCCCGTGCTTAGGGGGCTTGCAGTCCTGCTCATTCTGCAAATCTATTTTGTCCGCGAGCTCATCGTCGCCGAAGCCCTCTTCGCAATCGCCTTCGTCGTGGTGATGGTCATCGTGGGAATCTGCTACGCACTCGGAACGGTCGGGCTCAAGGGCATCGACCTTACCGAAACCGGGCTGCGGCTCGCCGCACAAGGCGCGCGCCGCTCGTACGACATGCTGGAAATCGTCGCCCGAAATTCCATTCGCCATCTTCCCTCCGAAACAACGAAGTAGCTGTTTGTATCCCTGGCGTGCGGGAACGGCAAAAACCGTTCCCGCTGTTTTCTTACTCTCACCATTTTGATGGGGCATTGCAGACCGGCCGGCAGCCGTGTATCTTCCTGAAAGTTAATTCAAGCGGAGCGCCACCGCACGCGTACAGCGAGGCGAAACGGGAAGCTACCGGCAAAGTCCATGGAAAATATCTGTGTGCGCGTGTGTCGCACTTCTGCCGCGGCTGCGCTAGTTGCGTTCATCTCGGCGGTTTCCTTGCCGGTGCGCGCCCAGCAGATGAAGCAAAGCTATCAGCAGTTTGAAATCGACCGCGGCGCGACTTTGTATTCCTCAAATTGCGAAGAATGTCACGCCGATGGCTCAGGCGTTCCCGGTGTGAACCTCCGCACGGGCCAGTTTCCAGCCGGCTCGAGCGACGACGACATCCTCGGCGCTATCCGCAACGGAATCCCAGGCTCAATGATGCCGCCACACGAATTTCCTCCTGCTGACCTCTCCGCCTTGCTCGCGTATGTTCGCTCTTTGGCGGCCGATCATTCCAGCCTCGTGAAACTGGGCGACGCCGAACGAGGGAAAGCTCTCTTCGAGAGCAACGGCTGCTTCGGTTGCCATCGCGTTGGCAACAAGGGCTCATACATCGCGCTGAATTTGAGCGACGCTGGCTTGCTTCATCCGCCGTCTTATATCGAGCGCGCTTTGCTCGATCCCGATTCGTCGCTCGCGGCCGTGCCCGAGAGTCGCCAGGTTCGCGCGGTAACGAAGCAGGGAAGAGTCATTGCAGGGCGCCGCCTCAACGAGGACACATACACGATTCAGCTCATGGACGAACATCAAAATCTCGTCTCGTTGGATAAATCCGACCTGCGCTTGCTGACAGTGCTCGAGGAATCGCCGATGCCTTCGCTGAAGCGCAAGCTGACGGATGCGCAAATCAGCGACCTTGTCGCCTACCTTTCCAACTTGCGGTCCACCCCGGCTCTGACTGCCCCTGTGCAATTCGGCGCGCCGGCCGGATTTGGCTCGGGATTCGGCGGGCGAGGTCGCGGCCGCGGAGCAGCGCCGGCTCAACGTGGCGCAGGCCTGCCCATCGCCCCGCCGCAAACGCCGCAACCAGCGCAGCCCGCACCTCAGCCGGGAGGTCGCCAGGAATGAAGACCTTTTGCGCGCTCGCTGTGTTGTTGACGGCCGCCGCGACGGCGTCCGCCCAAGTCTCATACCAACAGCTCCTCGACGCTGCCGGCACGCCCCAAAACTGGCTCATGTATTCCGGCTCGTACAAATCGCAGCGCTACAGCACTCTCTCCCAAATCACGTCTCTCAACGCCAAAAACCTTGAAATTGAATGGGTCTTCCAGGCCGATTCCGTGCAAAAAATGGAGGCCACGCCGCTTGTCGTCAACGGCGTCATGTACGTTACACAGCCGCCGAACGACATTATTGCGCTTGATGCGAAGGAAGGCCGCGTCTTCTGGACCTTTCACTATCCTGTTCCGACCGATGTCCATCTCTGCTGCGGGCTCGTGAACCGCGGCCTCGCGATCTTCGGAAATACGCTTTACATGGGTACGGTCAACGGCCATCTCGTCGCCGTCGACGCCAAGGACGGGCATCTGCTCTGGGACGTGCAACTGGGCGACAATCAATTCGGCTACGGCATCACGGAAGCCCCGCTCGTCGTAAAGGACAAAGTGATCGTCGCAATGGCTGGTGCCGAGGCCGGAATCCGCGGATTCGTTGCCGCGTTTTCAGCTCAAACGGGCGCGCCCGTGTGGAAGTTTTACACCGTTCCCGGCCCTGGTGAGCCTGGCAACGAAACCTGGAAGGGTGATAGCTGGGAGCGCGGCGGAGGTTCCAGTTGGATGACCGGTTCCTACGATCCCGAATTGAATCTCATCTTCTGGGGCATCGGCAATCCCTGGCCGGACTACGATCCTGATATTCGCGCAGGCGACGATCTTTACACCGACTCGGCGATCGCGCTCGATCCGGATACCGGCAAGCTGAAATGGCACTTCCAATTCACCCCAAACGATCGCGCCGATTACGATTCCATCCAAGTTCCTGTACTCGCCGACATCAACTGGCAAGGCAGCAAACGAAAAGTGATTCTCTGGGCGAATCGTAACGGATTCTTTTATGTTCTCGACCGCACCACCGGAGAGTTTCTGCACGGAACGCCGTTTGTAAAGGAAACTTGGGCCACCGGCCTCGACGAAAACGGCAGACCGATTCGCTCGCCCAACGGACAAGCAACTCTCGAAGGAAACCAGGTTTTCCCCGGCATTCAAGGCGGCACAAACTGGTACGCGCCTTCGTATAGTCCGCGCACAGGCCTTTTTTACGTCACGGCTTGGCAAGACTATTCCGCTGTTTACCTGAAACAGCCATCGCCCGCGGGCGGCACCATTGGCGTAATGCCGCGCTCGCCGCTTCCCAATTTGGCTCGCGGCCCGATCGATACCTGGACCGATGCGGCAGGCCACGGCGAGGTGCAAGCCATCGATCCGCACACGGGCGAAAAGAAATGGGTCTACAAAATGGACGACGTGAGCGATAGCGGCATCCTCACCACCGCCTCGGACCTGCTTTTCACGGGCAATCGCGAAGGCTACTTCCAGGTTCTCGACGCCCGCACGGGAAAACTCTTATGGCGCGCCACGACCGGCGGCCAGATCGCGGCCGCGCCGATCACGTACGAAGCTGACGGCCAGCAATACGTCGCGATATGCGCCGGCCACTCGCTTTTTGTGTTCGGCCTGCGCGATGAATGAAAGTCAAAAAAAACGGATAACCGGAACCCGTGTTGCTACGTCCAATTTCCATAAGTGGAATTTTGTGCGCACGCGCGTTCCGAAAAATGCCGGATCGTGGTAGAGTGCCGTCGATTTTGTAACGTTGTTCAGCGGAGGTGAGATAGTGAGGTTGTCGAAAGGCTTTACCTTGGGCGCGTTTTTCTTCACAGCGGGAGCCGCGGCCCTAATCGCAGCACAGGCTCCCTCGCCTGCTCCAGAGGCGAGCCCGCCCGCTCAGCAGACGGCTTCGCAACAGGCTGCTGCCGGCGCGGCGACCACGACGGAAGAGCCTGGCCAGCAAGCTGCGGGACGCGGTGGCCGCGGCGGACGTGGAGCTCCAGCTGGCGGCGGTGGATTCGCAAACGCGTATCCGCAGCACGAGCAGGCGCCGCCGGAGAAAATTGCCGCCGGCAAGACTCTCTACGATGTGAACTGCAGCTTTTGCCACGGCGCCGATGCTCGCGGCGGCGAAGGCGGCCCCAACCTGCTTCACTCCGAGATGGTGATGGACGACCAGAAGGGCGAGTTGATAACTCCCGTCGTGCAAAACGGTCGCCCGGACACCGCGATGCCGAAATTCAATCTCACAACGGACCAGATTTCAGACGTCGCCGCATACATTCACAGCTTCCGCGTTGCCGGCTATGACCTGAGCCGCATGGTTCCCACAAACATTGTCGTAGGCAACGCACAAGCCGGTGAAGCGTTCTTCAACGGTCCAGGCAAGTGCAATACCTGCCATTCCGTCACTGGCGATCTTGCGGGCATCGGCGCAAAGATGGAGCCGAAAATCCTTCAGAACGCGATCGTATCCGGACGCGCCGGCCGTGGCGGCTTCGGCGCTCCCGCCGAAGAAACTCCAAGAACCACCATTACCGTTACGGTGACGCTCACGAACGGCAAGACCGTCGAAGGCAAGCTCGATCATCTGGATGATTTCACCGTCTCTCTCACGGACGCCAATGACAATCACCTGACTTATAGCCGCAGCACCGATGTGAAGAGCGTAGCCGTTCACAACCCGTTGCAATACCACATTGATCTGCTTCCGAAGTGGACCGATGACCAAATCCACGACGTGACTGCCTACTTGGTGACACTGAAATGACAAAGACGATGACGAAGCTGACGAAGCTGTTTCTTGTTTTGGTTGTGTGCGCCGTGCCCCTCGTGCTCCTCGCCCAGGAATCCGGCATCGGTCTGAACCCCGAGTCGCTGCTCAAACCGGCCTCGGATTCGTGGCCGACGTACTCCGGCGACTACACGTCTGACCGTTACAGCACACTCGATAAAATCAACAAAACCACGATCAAGAGCCTCTCTCTCTCGTGGGTTGGTCATCTCACCGCCGGTCCGGGAGCTGCGGCCGCAGGCGGGTTTGTCTTCGCACGCGGTGGCGGTGCGGCAACACCCACTATCATCGGTGGTGAAGGTCCCGAGCCGCCGCCGAACGCGCCCACAACGGCGCGCGTCGTGGGCGCCATTCTCCAAGTGAATGGCATCCTCTACATGTCGACGCCCGACAATGCCTGGGCGATGGACGCGCGTGACGGCACAGTTCTCTGGCACTATTTCTGGAAGACCAAGGGCGGCACGCACATCGGCAATCGCGGACTGGCGATGTCCGGCGATTGGCTCTATTTCGAGACGCCTGACGACTACCTCATTTCGCTCGACGCCAAGACGGGCAAAGAGCGCTGGCACAAGACCATCTCCGACTTTACCGAGCAGTATTTCTCCACGATGGCGCCGGTGCTGATCGGCAACCACTTGCTCGTGGGCACAGGCGACGACCTCGATTCCCCCGGCTTCCTCCAGTCGTTCGATCCGGAAACGGGCGAACTCCAGTGGAAGCACTACACCGTCCCGATGGAAAAGGGCGATAAGGGCGCTGAGACCTGGCCCAATATGGACGCAGCCCGTCATGGCGGAGCGCAGGTTTGGACCGTCGGCGCATACGATCCTGAAACAAAGCTCTATATGTTCGGCACCGGCAACCCCACGCCCGCGTACACTCCGCAGTCGCGCCTCGGTGACAACCTTTTCACCTGCACGCTGATGGCGGTCAACGTGGATACCGGCAAGATGGCGTGGTATTACCAGACCTCGCCCCACGATACGCACGACTGGGATTCCACGCAGACCCCGGTTCTCGTTGATGGCACATGGAAGGGCAAGCCGCGCAAACTTGTGCTGCAGGCCACGCGCAACGGCTACTTCTTCGTTCTCGACCGCGTCACAGGCGAGCACCTGCTCACCAGCAAGTTCGGCGAGTCGGCCAACTGGTCAAAGCCACTGAACGACAAGGGGCAGCCCTATCCGAATCCCGAAAAGGACTCCACCGTTCCGGGCTCGCTCGTGTCGCCCAGCAACGGCGGCATCACCAACTGGCCGCCTCCTGCATTCAATCCGCAGACCGGCCTGTTCTACGTTCCTGAGCACGATTCCTATTCGATGTACTACCTGACGGAAACCGATCCCCGCGGCGCTATGGGCCTCGGCGGAAAGGAAGAAGACGGCGTAGGCTCGACTGGCAACTCGATTGACGCCATCGATTACCACACTGGCAAAATCGTCTGGAAGCACACGTTCCCCGCCGGAGCCGGCGGCGGAGGTGGCGGCACCGGTTTGCTGACTACCGCGGGCGGCTTGCTCTTCGGCGGTGACGAAGGTGGCAATTTCGTGGCCTACGACGCCTCTACTGGTAAGGCGTTGTGGCATTCCCACATCGGCGGAGTCTCCAACGCGGCCGAAACGTACCTGCTCGATGGTAAGCAGAACGTGCTCGTCGCAGACGGCGACACGATCTACGACTTCGTCCTCAACCAGTAGTCGTCAGGTCGGAAAGCTTAATTCGCAGGTAGGGGCGCGTGCTTGCCGCGCTCCTCCGTTTCCCGCGCGTTCCCCCCACCGCAAAACACGAAAATGTCGTCGTCCTAAGCGTCTTCCGCGAAGGATCCCTCCTCTCTTTCCTTTGAGCCCCACAGGTGCGAATCTCGTCGTTTGCGTGAGAGAATGTCTACCGCTCTGTGCGCCCCTTCGGGTAAAATCATCCTGAATACACCGTTCCCCGGAGAAAACATTGACGCTCACTAACATACAGGGCACGAACGGCTCAAAGACGCTCGTTCGCGTGCGCCCCCGCGGTTTCTGTGCCGGAGTTGTGCGCGCCGTGGACATTGTCGAGCTCGCGCTCGGCGCGTTTGGCAGTCCGGTCTACGTGCATCATGAAATCGTGCACAACCGCTATGTTGTCGATCAGTTGCGCCGCCGCGGAGCGATCTTCGTGGAAGCGATCGACGAAGTTCCCGAAGGCGCCGTGCTTGTCTTCAGCGCGCATGGAGTTCCACCGCGAGTCCGAACCGAAGCCAAGGAACGCAAGCTGAGAGTGATTGACGCCACGTGCCCGCTGGTGACGAAAGTTCACCTCGAGGCGCTGAAATTTGCCCGCGAAGGCCGCACGCTCATTCTCATCGGCCATCGCGATCACCAAGAAATTGTCGGCACGTCCGGCGAAGCGCCCGATCGGACCATCGTCGTCGGTACCGTGGAAGAAGTCGATCAGCTCCAGGTTCCCGATCCGAATCGCCTGGCTTTCCTCACGCAGACGACGCTTTCGCTTTACGATACGCAAGAAATCGTCGCGCGTCTTCGCGAGAGATTCCCCACGATTGCAGGCCCCGCATCGGACGACATTTGCTACGCGACACAGAATCGCCAGGAAGCGGTCGAGGCTTTGTGCAAGGAAGTACAATTGATTTTTGTTGTAGGCTCGGCGAATAGCTCGAATTCGAATCGGCTTGTTGAAGTGGCGCAGCGTGGTGGTGTGCCGGCGCGTTTGATTGAGGATGCCGCCGACATCGATGAATCATGGCTCGCTGGTGTTGACTCAATCGGTTTGACGGCTGGCGCTTCCGCACCCGAAGTTCTCGTCGAGCAGGTCAGCCAACGGCTTGCGGCATTCGGGTTCACGAATCATCGCGATATCGAGTTGATTCGCGAAGACGTGCGCTTCACGATTCCGCCCGAACTGGCGGCCCAGCAACAACGCACTGCCGCCAATTAGCTTTCGCAGGGCGTTAGTTTGAACGTAGCGCCGCGGGTCTCTGTGACACAGCCACTTTGGCTGTGCAGGTTTTAGCCGTAGGGGCGCTGCTCGCTGCGTCCCGGCTCGAGCGGGAGAAGCTTGGCGCCCAAGCCTGGTTTCGTAGCGGCCACCGTTGCGTGCGATGTTCGCGCGCGTTTCTCGGTGGGCGCCTTCGTCGTTGGCATGTAGCGGCCGACTCGCCTTTTAGTCGGGCGCTTGGTTCTACTCAAAAGGAGGCCATGAGTGGCGGTCAAAATCGTCCGCCAGACGAATAAAATCGCACTGCTCGGCGCACCAGTGAGCGCCGCAGCCCTCGCGCCGGGTGGTGAAGGCGCCCCCGCCTCTTTACGCAACGCAGGTCTCGCTTCCAAACTTCAATCGATCGGGTACGAAGTCGCTGACATGGGTGACGACCCTGTCCGCGCATATCAGATCGACGAGGAAAGCCCGCGCGCTCGCAATCTGCGCAATGTTCTTGCCGCTCTGGACGCCTTGCGCCCGCGCGTCGAGATCGCTGTCAAATCCGGTGCGCTCCCTGTCATCCTGAGTGGAGATTGTTCCGTTGCGCTGGCCGTGGTCGCGGGCTTGCGTCGTTATTTTCGCAACGTGAGTCTGTTGTATGCCGATGCAGATGCGGATCTGCAAACCCCCGCTACCACTCCTTCGGGCTGCGTCGATGGCATGGTTGTGTCGCATCTCGTGGGCCGTGGCGCATCGGAGATGGTGCGTTTTTGGAGCGAGCCGCCGCTGGTGCGCGAGCCCGATCTCGCGCTCTTCGGTGTGAGCCGTTTGGATCCTGCCGAAGAACAGGCGTTGCAAACGTCTCCTCTGCGCCGCTATCTCGTCGAGGACGTTCGGCGAAAGTCTCCCGCGAAGACGGCCAGCGAGGCCATCGAGAGAATTCACGGCGCGACGCACGAGTTCGTGTTGCATTTTGACGTGGATGTCATCGCAGATTTTCAGGCGACGAATTTGCCGTCCTCGGAAGGCTTGAACCTCGAAGAGTTGCGCGAAGCATTCTCCATATTTGCGGCCCTGCCGCATTTGGCGGCCATCGAAGTCACCGGATACAATCCATCGCGAGATTCAGATGGCTCATGCGCGAAACTGATCGTTGATTTTCTCGGCGAAATTCTCTCGGTCCGCCGCGAAAAGATGAAGACCGCAGCAGCCGAAGCTCCCGCATCGCCGGCTCCTTCAAAACGCGCTGCCGCAAATGCCGCTGCAATTCCGGCCGATGACGAAGCGGCCGCCGCGAACGCTGACGCGAATCTGAGCCATGAAAGTGCAGCTCCTCCGCTCGCAGCCGGCGAGGCCTGGTCCTCCGACATGCTAGACCAAGAAGAGCAACGCGAACCCGCCGAATCGCTCGAGCAATCCTCATCCGAGACGGCCGGTGAGACGGAAGATTCTCATTCATAGGGCAACGGTTTCGTAGCGGCCACCGTTGCGCGCGATGTTTGCGCGCGCTTCTCGGTGGGCGTCTTCGCCGTTGGGATGTAGCGGCCGACTCGCTTTTCAGCCGGGCGCTTTTGTGGCACAGCCACTCCTGGCTGCGCAGTTTTTTCGGAGTAGGGGCGCCGCTTGCTGCGCCCGCCGTAGGCACGATCGCAGCGCCGCATGGCATGACGATGGTTTCGTAGCGACCGGCTTTCTTTTCAGCCGGTCAGTGCTCGACCGGCTTTCATGTGTGATTGAGCACACTTCCTCGAACGCACGCCTTTGCACCATGTAGCGATTGACGCGCCTTTCAGTCGGGCGCGTCGGTGGTGTGCAGATTGTCGATAATGAATTCTAAAAAGAAACTCGCGTGAAAAGAAAACTCCCCGAAATCATCGTCTTCGACGTCGACGGCGTGCTCGTCGACGTACACGAATCATTCCACGAAACCGTGCTCAAGACGGTGAAGCATTTCACCGGCAAGCCCGTCACGCACAAGCAGCTTCACGAATGGAAGAACCTGCCCGGCTATAACGACGACTGGAAGCTTTCGACCGCGTGGGTTCAGTCGCTCGGCGGCAAGCAGGAATACGACGAAATAAAAAAGAAATTTCTCGAGATCTATTGGGGCGCAAACGGGGACGGCTTAGTGAATCGAGAGAAATGGCTCCTCGCGCGGCCAAGCCTGAGGCGACTCGCCAAGAAAGCCGAACTCGGCATCTTCACGGGTCGCGTCTGGGACGAAATGAATCACACGCTCGACCGTTGCAAGACGCGCGAATACTTTCGCAACATCGTCACGGCACAGGACGTCTCTCGAACCAAACCTGACCCCGAAGGCTTGCTCAAAGTCCTGACCGGCCGCCCGCCAGAATCCGCCGTCTACCTCGGCGACAATGTCGATGACGCCCTCGCCGCCAAAGCCGCCGGCGTACCCTTCGTTGGCATCCTCCGCCGCCGCAGCGATGAACGCCGCGAGCGTATCGATACCCTCAAAGAACTGGGCGCGCTCACCATCCTCGGCCACGT
>DATEME010000145.1:0-8641 GCA_035275865.1 Candidatus Acidiferrales bacterium
CTTTCGGGAATTTTTCTTGCGCAACCGGCCGTTGACAACATGCTTCACGCCACCTACTTCGTCGTGGCGCACCTTCATCTCGTGATGGGCGTGGCCGCGATCTTCGGCGTTTTCGCTGCTATTTACTATTGGTTCCCGAAAATGTTCGGGCGCGCGATGAACGAAACTCTCGGCAAATTGCACTTCTGGCTGACGTTTGCGGGCGTGTATTGCATTTTCGTGCCGATGCACTTCTTGGGAGTCGCGGGCGGGATCCGCCGCTATGCGGACGACACGGGCGCGGCCTACCTCATAGGCCTCCAGCCGCTGCACCTCTTCATGACCATCGCGGCGCTCAGCACCGCGGCGGTTCAGCTCATCTTTTTCTGGAATTTTTTCGCCAGCATGAAAAGCGGCGTGCCCGCTGCGTCCAATCCTTGGAACGCCACAACTCTCGAATGGACCGTCTCGTCTCCGCCTCCGCCCGATAATTTCGGCGGCGCAAGAATCACCGTCTACCGCGGCCCCTACGAATACAGTGTCCCTGGCGCCCCCGCCGACTTCATTCCGCAAAACCTCCCACCGGCTACGGCCAGAAATGGCGGTTTTCCATCATGAGGAGCGACTGGACGCCCGGCGCCGCGCTGACTAGGGAGCCGGTCGACCCGGCCGTTCCGCAGCGCGTCTATCCGACGGGAATGATCCTGACGCTCGGCGCGATTTTAATGTTTTTTACGGCGCTGATCAGTGCCTGGGTGGTGCGAAAAGGCCTCTCAACGAGTCCTTTAGAGGCCCCAATTGGCCTCCCGTGGCGCTTGCTCAGGCTGAATACGGCTCTGCTGCTCGCCAGCAGCGGCACTCTCGAAGTCTCGCGCCGCTTTCTTCGCATCGACGAACCCGCCAAATTCCGAACATGGTGGTACGCCACAACCGCTCTCGGCATTGCTTTTCTGATCGGACAATTTGTCGCCTGGCGCGTGCTGGCTGGCCAAGGGATATTCCTGGCCTCTAATCCCGACGCCAGTTTTTTCTACTTGTTCACCGGCGCTCACGCCGTTCACCTGATAGGAGGTGTTGTCGGCCTGCTCATCGTCGCGTTCAGGCCCTTGCGCCGGCTAACCCAAACCACGGCGACGCGCATCGCAGCGATGTACTGGCACTTTTTAACAATCATCTGGGTCTCAATTTTCTTGTTGCTGATTTTTGCGAAATGAAGGAGAAAAGATCGAGAGAAGCGGGATGAAAAAATTGGCGATCGTCGCGGGAATCGGCATTGCGGCCTTAACCATGATTGCTCCGCACGCCGCGGCGCAAGGATGCGCAATGTGTTACCAAAACGCGGCTGCAAGCGGCGCGAAAGGGCAGGAGGCTCTGCGCCACGGAATTTTGATTCTGCTCATTCCGGCGCTCGCCTTATTTGGAGGCATTTTCGTAGCGATCTATCGCCGCGACGATTTGTCGCAGTAGGGTCTGCTTGCTGCGCCCGGCTTTTAGGCGTGTTCGAGTTGCGTAAGCCGGAACGGATCGCCGATATTTTCGTGCAAATCCACCCAGAGCCGCTCGGGCTTCGCTAGAAATACTTCGACAACACGTGGATCGAACTGGCGTCCGGAATACCGGCGAATTTCGTCGCGCGCCACAGAAATCGGCAGCGCCTTGCGGTACGGGCGATCCGAGATCATCGCGTCCAGCGTATCGGCGACCGCGAAAATTCTTGCCCCCAGCGGAATCTGTTCACCCCTGAGTCCGCGCGGATAGCCCGATCCGTCGTAGCATTCCTGGTGGGAAAGAACGATCTCCGCCGCTTCCTTCAAAAACGGAATTCTTTCGAGCACCGCATATCCAATCTCGCAGTGTTTGCGCATGATCGCGCGCTCTTCGTCGGTCAGCGGTCCAGGTTTGCGCAAGATGCTGTCCGGCACGCCCATTTTTCCAATGTCGTGCAAGAAAGCGCCGCGAGCGATATGCCGCAGCAATCCCTTATCGACGCCCATGGCCTTCGCAATCGTAATCGTGAACGCCGTCACGCGCTGGCAATGACCTTCCGTCTCCGCATCTTTCGCGTCGAGCGCGCCGCCCAGCGCCTCCAGCGTGTAATCGTAGGATTGCTCCAGGTCCTGAAGAGCGATCGAGAGTTGCTGCGTCCGCTCAGCGACAAGATGCTCGAGATCACTCTGATACGTGCGATTTTCCAGCACGAGCGCCCGATGCTCCAGCGCGCGCCGCACACTCAGGTGCAGCTGATCCTTCTCGAACGGCTTCAGGATGTAGTCGTACGCACCGGCGCGGATCGCTTCGAGAGCGATGGAAATATCGTGCATCGCCGTGACCATGATGACCGGTACATCGGGATCCTGAACGCGCAGCTCTGCAAGCAACTTGAGGCCGTCCATTTCGGGCATGACTATGTCACTGAGGACCAGATCAAACGTATCATTGCGAAAAGCTTCCAGGCCTGCGCGGCCATTTGGGCAGACCGTGCAGTGATAACCTTGCGCCTGTAAAAGTGTGGAAACTACCTCTCGAATCGCCTCTTCGTCATCCACTACAAGTATCTTCTCGTAATGTTCATTGCTGGGCATAGGGCACCATTATATGGCAGGGCACAGCGTTTCAATGGCCGCGTTGCCGTATGAAGTACTGACATGTTAGGTTCGCTTTGGCTTCGCAGGAACCCTTGATCACTCGTCCGCCCCAGGCAGGCGGGTCGTAACGCACAACCAGAGATCGCAATGCACCTCATGTCCAACCCGGCGTTGCTTGCAGTGGCCTTCGTAGAGGCTTCGGCTGCAACGACGCTGCTGGTTGTTTTCTCTCTTCTCGCCAATGACTTTCCCACGCGCGTCTTCCGCTATTGGCTCACGGGCTGGACGCTTTATGTCGCGCTGGAAGATTTGCGCGTGTTCTTCCTTTGGCGCGGAGGCTCTGACTCCCAGGCGATAGAGTTGACGCTGTCGATGCTCGCCGCGACCTTTTTCCTCGCGGGAATCATCGAGTGCGTTAGCCGCAACAAACACCTCAAGTACCTTTGGTCTTGGGGCCTCCTCGGAACCGCAGTTGTCGTGCTTCTTTACACCCTGGGAAAAACACCGATCGCCGCCTGGAGCGAGTCCTCGCTCGAATTCGCGCTGTACGTAGCGGCTGGATGGATTTTGTGGAGATCGCAAGAGCGGCACAGGGGCTTCGGGTGGAAGTTGCTGGCGGCAACGCTCATTCTGCGCGGGTTGCATACGGCTGACCGGCCCGACTGGGCGTTTCAGAGCTTCGGCATCTTCCGGACGGCATTCCAAGGCGTGCTGGGTGTATCGATCGGCGTGAATATGGCTGTGTTGATCCTCGAGGCGGCGCGAACAAGAACGGACGACTTAAACGAAAAATTGCGAAGGCTGGCGGTGATCACCGCAGCCTCGACGCAATCGCCGCGGGTGCAGGAATGTCTTGAAGGCGTGCTGCAGCACGTGATCGAAAGCCTCGGCGCGAGCCAAGGAATCGTATTCCTGTTCGAAGGCCCCGGCGACGCCGCCCCGCTGATAACGAAAGCTTCGATTGGTTTCGGCGAACGCGCGCTCAAATTGTGCGCGCGATTACCTGCGGCGGAGCCGTGGGTAAAGCGCGTCTTGCAGCAGGAGACTCCATTTATAAGTTATGGCGATTCGGGCGATCTTTCGCTGAACCGGTGGACCGAAGCCGAGAGATTGGAAGCTCTGCTGCTGGTCTCTATACCGGGCAAGGAATCGCCACTCGGAATATTGGGAATTGGCTCGTCAACGGAGCGCGTATTTCAAAGCGATGAATCGCGCTTCGTGATCAATGTGGCAAATCTGCTCGGACTGACCGTCCAGAACGTGACGCTCTTCGAACACGCCGCCGCTTCACGCAAACAATGGCTCGATACATTCGATTCAATCGACGATTTGATCCTGGTTCATTCGTTGGAAGGGAAGATCGTGCGGGCCAATCGGGCCCTTGCAGAGCGCGTTGGCTTCGAGCCTTCGGCCCTGATCGGCCGGTACGTGCGCGACGTCCTGCGCCAAGGCACAACGGGGTGGAGAAGGTGTCCTTACTGTGAAGGCATCGCCGGCCGAGCAGAAGAGACCGACCCGAGCTTTGGCGGCTATTTCCTGGCCACCGATTCTGCGTTCCATGATTCGAGTGGCGTGCGTCTCGGCACGATTCACGTCCTCAAGGACTTTACGAGCCGCAAGCAGGCAGAAGACAAATACCGGATGCTCTTCGAAAAGGGGCACGAAGGCGTATTCATCTCCACGCCCCATGGAGCACTCGTCGATTTCAATGATTCGTTCATGCGTATTTTGGGCTATGAAAACCACGACGAGCTGTGCCGTGTCCCCGCAAGCGATATCTACGTGGATGTCGCCGATAGAGATCGCTTGAAGCGCCTTCTCCACGAATACGGCGAAGTGACGGACTTCGAGTTTCAGTTCCGCCGCCGCGATGGAGAGATACGGACGGCGCAAGAATCAAGCTTCGTCACTCGCGATCCATCCGGATCCATTGTCGCGTATCAGGGATTTTTGCTCGATATTACGGAGCAAAAGCGCGCCGAAATGGACATTCGACAGCGCAATCGCGAGTTGCTCGCGCTGAACGCAATCGCGGAGGTATTAGGGAATTCGGCGCAGCTGGAAGACGGCCTTAGGGGCGCTCTGCTGAAGGTGAACGAGCTCTTTTCGGCTGACGCCAGCGCGGTCTTCTTCCTTGATGAGAATACGCTCTTGCTGAAGCTATTCGCATCGGCGGGTTATCTCTCGCACGAGCCGCACAAGAGCCCCGCGATCGAACTCTCCGCTACGCTCGTCCAGCAGATGCGCGATGTGCGCGCGACGATAATCTCCGGGTCGGCCAACGCACTGCCCGAGGCGTTCCGTCAACTTCAGCGCGAAGAAGGCATTCAGACTTCGCAATTCGTGGTGTTGTGGTCGAAGGGGCGCATGATGGGCGCGCTCGTGGTTGGCAGTAGACAACAGCGCCAGTTTTCGACTGCCGAGTTGAATCTGCTCGCCGCCGTTGCCAATCAGATCGCGACAACAATTGACAAGTCGCTCTTGCTGAATGAAACCCGAGAGGCATACGAGACTTTGCGCCTCACACAGGAGCAGCTTCTTCAGAGCGAAAAAATGGTCGCCGTCGGCCAGTTAATCTCCGGCGTCGCACATGAACTGAATAATCCCCTTACCGCGATCCTGGGATACAGCCAGCTCTTGAAATCCGACGAGTTCACCACTCCGCGGGGCGCCGATTACGTCGGCAAGCTTTACAAGCAGGCCATGCGCACGCATCGCATCGTGCAGAACCTGCTCAGCGTGGCGCGCCAGCATAAGCCAGAAAGGACGCAGGCTCATCTGAACCAGATTCTCGACGATACCGTCGCGCTGCGCGAATACGATATGAAGGTCAACAATATTCGCGTGCACCGCGATTTCGATCCGAAGCTACCTGTCACGGGCGCGGATCCCCACCAGTTGCAGCAGGTGTTTCTGAACATCCTCAACAACGCCTTCGACGCTATTCAGGAAAATGGCAGGGGAGGAGATGTTTGGATTCGCACGAGTACGAGTGCGGGTCGAATTTGCGTTGAGATCACGGATAGCGGCTCGGGCGTGAAGAACCCGCACAAAATCTTCGATCCATTCTATACAACGAAACCCGTGGGAAAGGGCACGGGCCTTGGCCTGAGTATCTGCTATGGAATCGTTAAGGAGCATGCCGGCGAAATTCTCGTGAAGAACTCGCCGCCGCGGGGCGCCACGTTCACGATCCATCTACCGGTATCGCAGCCATCGTCGGCGGCTGCTGAGCCCCCTTTGCGTGTGGCCGAAGCCGCTACCGGTAAGCTGTTGCTCGTGGATGACGAAGAAGACGTCTTACAGCTCGAACGCGAAATTCTAATTTCGCACGGGCTCAGCGCGAAGATTGCACACAGCGCGGCCGAAGCGATCGAAATCCTGAAAAGAGGGCCGGTCGATGCGGTCGTTGCAGACATGAAGATGCCGGGAGAACTCTCTACGCTCGACCTCTACTGCTGGATCGGAAAGCACCGGCCCGAACTTTCCACGCATGTTGCGTTCACGGCATCGGATCCGAGCAGCGGCAAGATCGCGGAGCAGCTGAAAACGTCCGGATGCACGATCTTGACGAAACCGTTCCGAATTGAAGAATTTTGGCACGCCGTTCAGAAGCTGCTGAGCGCGGAAATAGAGGCGCCCACGCGGTCATAGGCTGCACACTCACTCCCCAGATCCCCCTGCTGTCCGGCAGCTCTGCGGTTCTCGTTGGAACGAAGCAAAACCTGCTATTCTTGCTTTCTGGGGCGCATTCAGAAGCGGAGGCAAGCATGAGGCGGATTGCATTTTTAATCTCGCTGCTCACCTTGGCGATAGCGGCAGGACACGCTATGCCGGCTCAGGAATCGCCCTATGTGTCCGGCGGCGCTACACCGCACAAGCAGCTCGCCGGCCAGACAAGTCCCGCATTTCTCCAGGCCGCCGACGAAGTGCTGACGAACATGAGTAAGCTGATCGACCTTCCCATTAAAGAGCCCCTCAAGAAGAGTCTTCGTTCCAAAGATCAAATTCGCGCTTTTATCGAGCAGCAGGACAAGGAAGACAAGGACCAGGCGCAAAAATACGCCGATGACAAGACGATGGAAGCCTTCGGCCTGATTCCAAAAGGATTTCCCATCGAGTCCTTTATGGAAGACGTTCTTACCGATCAGATCGCCGGCCTCTACGATCCGAAAGCCAAGGAATTCTATATCGCCGACTGGATTCCGGTGGACGAACAAAAGGAAGTGATGGCGCACGAACTCACGCACGCTCTCGAGGATCAGTCTTTCCATATCGATTCATGGATTAAAGCGGCGCGTCCGAATGACGATGCCGAGCTGGCGCGGGATTCGGTGAGCGAAGGCTCGGCGATGGCCGCCATGGTCGATTACGATCTCGAGGACATGCACCGTTCCGTGCGCGACTTGCCGGATGTCTCCGCGTTGATTCAGGCGAGCGCCGTGGGCGAGATGGACAAGGACCCCAAGCTCTCGAAAGCGCCCATCTACATCCGAGATAGCCTCATTTTCCCTTATCTTGCGGGCGTTACGTTCACGCAACAATTCTTGAAGGCGCATGACGGCTGGCAGGATCTTCATCTGATCTTCGAACATCCGCCCGTCTCGACGCAGCAAATCATGCATCCGGAAAAGTATCTGGCTGACGCCCAACCGATCGCGGTTAAGCTGCCGGATTGGAAGACCGTGGCGCCGGCGGATTGGAAGCTGCTCGACGAGAATGTGATGGGCGAGTTTGGCGTCGAAGAGGTCCTGAAGCAGTTTCTCGGCGACGATGCCGCTAAGTTGACCTCTCCAGGTTGGACCGGTGACCGCTACGCCGTGTTTGAAGACGGCAAAGACAAAACACTCCCGATCGTATTTGTGCTGGATATGGATAACGAAGAGGACGCCGCCCGTTTTTTTGGCCAATACACTTCCGCACTCGAAATAAAGTATCAAGCGCGAACCCATCTCCTGCGCCAGGCGAATTTCTTCGCGTTCCAGACGGACGGTGGCAGCGTCTTCGTGAAGCATCAGGGAACGCAATGCCTTGTCGTGGAAGAGGCTTCGCGCGATACGTTCGACAAGATCGATCAGGCCATCACCTGGCCGCCTCCTGTGCCGCCCGTGACACCGGGCAATCAGGGGGGCGGACTTGTCGAAAACGTCAAGGCCGCTCCCGCTCGTAATGCGATGCTTGCTGCGTTAAACTGAGCGAACCTTGAACTTCAAGGCATCGCTATGCTGACGCTATTCCCGCGCATCCGGCCCAACCCGATCGCGCCTCCACCTGTACCTTTAGAACCGCCCGAGCCGAAAGCGGCTGAACCGGCGCCTGAAACCGTCTCAATCAGGATTGTGGAATCGACGCAACCGGCCAAGGCTGTGGAAGGTGCGACCGAGGCGGTCTCCGCGAAAGAAGCTCCGCTGATTGAAGACGCATCCAGCGCCGATGCGGCTACTTCTGTCAGCGACTCCGACGTATTCGGCGCGTTTCTCTCGGGAATCGAGGCGGGAAATTCCGAGCCGTTCATCGTGGAAATTACGGCCCAGGCTAGCAGGCCTGACGCGCAAGAAGGGTTGGAGCAGTCCCTAGACGGATCGCAAGCCCTGACTGATCGCAGTCCCGAAATTGCGGAGTCAGTTGCCGCAGCGCCTTATGCTGGAGAGGCTGAAGCGCCCGGGCCCCCTTTAAGCGACATGGCGGTTTCACCAAATCAAAATCCGGGAGCCACTTCTGAAGCAATTGCTGCGGAAGAGAGAACAGACAATGTCTCGGCAGAGCTTATCGTGGCGGGCACTAATATTTTTGACGAGTTGGACGTTTTGCATGAGGCGGCAACCGTATCATCTTGTCAGAATGACACTGCAACTTCGTCCGATCCTTCCGGGGACCTGAGTTCTGCGGCTGAATCGCGGAACGAGACGGCAGCTGAAGCAGTCGCCAAAGAGGCTGGTCAAATAAAAATGGAGGGAGAGCCTCAGGCCGCGACACCCGCCCCCATCGCGGAATCGGAGTTACAAGCAACAGTGCAGGGAACTGCAAACGAAACACCAGCAGCAATTCCAGACGAGCCCACAAGAGTCGAAGATCTG
>DATEME010000146.1:0-7207 GCA_035275865.1 Candidatus Acidiferrales bacterium
AGCACATCGACCGGCGCGGTGGCCGATTCAAGCCTGAGCCCAAGCTCTTCGCGGAGGGCCGACGTAAACGACGGCAGAGAAGGCGAATCGGCGCTCGCTTGTTCGTTGCTTGGAGTAAGCTGCGGCATCGCGAATTCCAGGACGAAATCCACGTTTCCTGTGAGGCCAGTCCGATCCACGATCGGGCGCTCCACAAACGCGTGCGACGGCGAACCGGACAGCACTTCTACCAATTTGTCCATGCCGACGCCGTGGCCCAAGTACCTTGCCCGCTTGTTGTTTGCGGAACCTGACGTATCGCCGCAGTTGACGTCGTCCGGCGAGGATGTTTCTGACGATGCCGCATTCGGTTTTGATAAATCTGTCTTGTGCCAATTGCTGCAATTCTTGTCCGTCATTTCGAGCTGAGGACCTAGTTTCCCGGGTTTCTCAAGTACGAGCGCATAAACGGGCAGATCGCGCGTCTCGTAATGGACTATCAGTTTGAAGCGGTCCGCGAGCATCGCCTGTATTCTGCCGCGGTTGTCTGTAGAATCGTCCGCACTGGCCGTGGTCGCGTCGGCATCGAAATATTCCGAATCGAACCAATCCGGCGCGCCGATGATTCGATTTGCAGGAAGCTGGTAGGCGTAAACCATGAACCCGGCGAGGGAGAAATTCACGGCCCTGAGACGGCCGCCGCCCAAATTCCAGTTCGCGGAATGCCTGCCGCTCCCGGAGTTATCCACCTTGATTGAAACTGCGGCAAACTTGCCGTCGTCACTCGCGGCAGCGCGGGGCGTCGCTTGTGACGTACGTGTCTCATTCGCCTTAGCGGCCGGCGCCTGGCTCTGCGCATCCTGAGCGCGCGTTTTTCGAACATTAAATACAAAAATCGAACCTGCCAACAATATTGCGAGAGCGAACGCGAAGCGTATTCTCATTGCTCACCTCGCAGCGACTTTCGGAGCAAATATAAGACTTTCATGGCGCGTTTAGTCCCGTTCGGCCAAAACCTTTTCGACGAGGCCGGACATTTGGCGCCAGCGAACGGTTTCGCGGTCGAGCGCTTTGCGGCCGGCGCGCGTGATCGCGTAATACCTCGCTTCGCGATTGGATGCTGTCTTGCCCCACGAGCCCTTGATCCATCCTTCTTGTTCGAGGCGGACGAGCGCGGGATAGAGAGTGCCTTGGTTGAGCTTCAGCGAATCCTCGGATACCTGTTCGAGGCGAGTGGCGATTCCGTAGGCGTGTTGCGGCCCCATCGTCAGCAGCGTGCGCAAAATGATCAAATCCAGCGTGCCCTGCAGAACGCGCATGCGGGATGCGTCTTCACGAGACATTCAAATGATATCCGGGCGAAACATACCGCGCGTCTACTTGGTTGTCAAGTGGAGAGGCATTTTCGTTTGGCTTCGCCGCTCCGGCGGGGGCGGCGCTAAGCGGGCTAAGTTTGAACAGTGACCGGCTGAAAAGAAAGCCGGTCGCTACGAAACCGGGAGAGTTGGTTGCTGCCGGGGGCAGATCAAGGAAGGCTACGGAGCGCCGGGCTGCAGCACATCGTGGCAACCGGTGCTGCTTTTCGCGCAATCCGTTGAAAAGAATGGACAACGGGATTGATGTACCAAGATTCCGACAGCGCCGATCGCTCACAGGAGAAGCTGCTACTGCCTCGCGAATCGCTGGGAACCCTTCCTAGCGCTGCGGAGTCTAATACAATGGTCTTATGTCCCCACTTTTGAAACGAATTGTGGTCGTACTGGGCTGCTTCGTTTTGGCCTGCTTAATTGCAATGCCTGTTCTTGCGCAGGGCGGCGGGCAGAATATTTTGCCGCAGACATTTGGCGGCTGGACGGCTACGAGCCATCAGGCGTTCAAGGCGGGTGAGCAGCCGCCTGCGAACGGCGCGGCTGCGAATCAGGCACAAGCTTCTGCGGCTGCCCGCGAATACGGGCTCGTCGCGGGCGAAACGGCGAGTTATTCGCATGGAGCGCCTGGCGCGGACAACGGCCTCACCGCGACGATCTACCGCATGAAGGATCCCAGCGGCGCTTATGGCGAATATTCCTATCTGCGCACGCCGGACATGGCGACAGCCGACTTTACAGATCATGCAGCGGCTAAGGCGAATCAGGCTCTCGTGCTCGTGGGCAATCTGGTACTGCAGATCGATGGAATTAACGCGCGTCGCGATGCTGCCGATATCAAATCGCTCGTTTCGGCGATTGAGCCGAAATCCGAGAATGGGTTATACCCCACGCTGCCGGAGCACATGCCGGATCAGGATCGCGTGGCGCATTCGGATCATTACATTCTCGGGCCCGCGACGCTCGATCAGTTTTTCCCCGGCGGAATCGGCAAATCGCTCGGATTTTCGTTTGGGCCGGAGGTTGAGACGGCGCACTTCACGGTCGATGGGCGCGATTTGACGATGATGATCGCGGACTTCCCTACTCCGCAGATCGCGCAGGCGCAACTCGATTCGCTCTCGAAGCGGTTCAATGTGAACGGGTCGCAGCCTAACACGGCGTCCGCGGCTCTGTTTGCGAATCGCACCCAGACGATGGTCGCCATCGTTGCGGGCGCGCAATCAAGCGATCAAGCCAACAAGCTGCTCGATCAGGTTCAGCCGGGAAGCGTACTCACGTGGGATCAGCCGACGTTCCAGTTTAAGGAGCCGCGCTTCGAGGTGATGGTGGTCGGAGCGTTTGTCGGGACGGGCATCATCTGCTTGCTGACTTTGGTGGGGGCTTTGGCGTTCAGCGGTTTCCGGCTGACGGTGAAGAAGATGTTCCCCAACACGCTCTTTGACCGCAGCACTCAGATCGACATTTTGCAGCTGGGGCTGGTCAGTAAGCCTATCAAAGCAGAGGACTTCTACTCCTTTGATGGCAAGCGCATCGATACGGGCATGGTGGACAAGAATCTGCCGGATCGCACCGCCCTTCGCCTATTCAAATGAAAATGCAAGACTTACGGCACGTTGAGAATGGGCCTAGAACTGCTTGACTTCCATTAGAACGCCCACTAGACTGCCGCTGAGGAAAGGGTTCTTGGCCATCCGCGCATTGGCCCGGGGCTTTCTCCCTTGAGGGCCCGCTGAGAGGCGGGCCTTCTGTTTGTCAGGACTCCCCGCCAGATTCGCAATTGCCAATCTAGAAATCGGTCTGAAGGCGCAGAGAGTAACTGCGCGCGGGCCCGATTGCGTTTCCAGAAAAGAGACCGCCGAAATCGAGTACGTCGAGGGCGTTGGTGAGATTCTCGCCGTCGGCTTCGAAATGGACTCTGAATTGGTCGGTCTTGTAAAGGTCTGCGCCGAATGAAGCGCTGACGAGCGTCGCGGGATAGATGCGGCCGCGATTGAAGTTGATGCGGTTCAACATTGCCTGCCCGTACTGCTCCAGCACCGTCTGGGAGTCACCCTGGAAATCAAACGGAAGCCCCGAATCGTATTGAACGCCGCCGGCGAACCAAAGCCGCGGCGTAAGCTGATAGCGCAAGCGAGCGCGAAGCGTGTTGCGCTGATCTTGGGTATCCGGCATATGGCCGCTGATCTGCGATTCGACGTCTTGGACGTCGCCGCCGAGAAAGAGGCCGCCGTTTACCGGAAACCACACGTTGCCCACCTGATACGAGTAGCTCAAGTAGCCTGAGAATTTGCGCCATGGTTCCAATTCGAGCTTGCCTTCGGCGCCGTAAGTGATTTGGTGGTCAAAAGAAATCGGGAAGCTAATGGATGTGTTCTGGAGCTGATTGTCGTCGGCGGCGTTGTTCACGAAGCGGCGGTAATAATTCGCATCCAACTTGAGTTTTCCGCCAAATGCCTTTGTCAGGCCGGCCTCGTAATAGTTGCCGAGCGACGGCTCAACCGGCAGCCGAAGAAAATCGGTTGGGTCGATCGATTCCACCTGCGTTGAACTGGACATCAGAATATTTTCGGAAGAGGGCGTCTGGAAAACTCGATCATAGGAAAAGTGCAGGACCAATCCCGCTGCTGGGAAGAAGCGCGCAATCGAGAACCGGGGGCTGAATGCCTCGCGATTTACGACCAGTTGATAGTGATCCCATCGCAGCCCCGCGCTCAGAGTCCAATTCCCGGCGTGGTAGAGGTCCTGCACGAACGCGGATTGCTCCAGATCAGGACGATTTCCGGCGAAGGCGAAGGTGCATGGCGTATCGCCCGGGCCCGACCCGCAAGGGGCGTCGAAATAGGAAGGATTGGTGATCACGTAAGCCGTATTTTCGTTCAGGAAGTTGTTGTCGGACTCGAGGCCGGCCTTGATCTCGTGGTGTTCGTGATCGATCGTGACGGTTCCACGAAAATAGGCTTCGCGGAACCAGTTGCGCTGGCTCACGGCAACGGGCGTCGAATTCTGATTGGAGTAAAAGCCATTCGAATTGTCGCGGATCATCGTTCGAAAATCGGCGACCACGTGGGGAGAGAAGATGTGCTGATACGAGACGATGCCCATCGTCTCGAAATTGTCCGCGGTTTGGAGCTGCCGAGCAGCTTGCTGGACGTGCTCGTTGGAAATCTCGTAACGGGAGAGCTCGTGGCGAACGCTCATCGTGAGGCGATCGTCGGGCGTGAAGTCGCGTTCGTAATTCACTGAAAAATCGCCCGTCGTGCCACGATTCGTGTAATTTTCCGGCACGACTGGATTGAGATAGTGGGCCGTCGCGCTCCCGTCCGCGCTGCCGCCGAGAGTATTTTTGCCCCAGACGTACTGGCCTTGGAAAAACGCGCCGGACGTCTCGTAACTGCCGCCCGAAAGCTCCGCCGAGCCGTGAAAGCCGGGATTTGTATCACGCAAGGTGTTGACTTCGATCACGCCGCCCATTTTTCGTCCGTACTCGGCGGGAATGCCTGCCGTGTAGATAGACATCGATGCCACGTCTTCGGACTCGAGTTCGGGACCGAAACTCGGAGAGCGATTATCCTGAAGGGGTATACCGTCGACGACGAATTGCGTTTGATATTCAGATCCGCGCGGATGTAAAACGGCGTTTCCTTCGAAGACCCATCCGGGCTGCGAATTCACGAGGTCCTGCAACGAGCGGCCCGGGAGCGACGACACGGCGTTCTCAATCGTCGAAGCGCCAATTTGATTCTCCGAACCCGCCTGTTCGGGATCGATGAGGGTGGAAGTGCTCGTGACCAACACTTGCGAGCTTATGGAGGCCAGCGTCAACTGCAGCGCGACATTGGTGGGCAGCTCAGAGCTGATCTGGACCGTCTTTGAAAGCGGAGCGAATCCCGTGGCATCGACGTGAATCTGGTAAGAGCCAAACGGCAAGCGTTTGGCATCAAGAAAGCCGCTGGCGTCCGTTGTGAGGGTATTGTCGTACTGGCTCGCCGCGTTTTGGATTCGCACGGGTGTTTGTACGGCTGCCCCGGTGGGATCCGTAATGGTTAGGCGCAATTCGCCGGTATTCGTCTGCGCCGCGACAGCAGCCGCGAGGCTAATCAGCAGAAGGGCGCCTGTCGCGATAGCCCGAGGCAGAAATCGTGCGAATCCGCCAAAGTTCCTCATGCCTGTATCATTCCGCGGGAGCAACCGATTGGATTTCGCCTGGCAAAATGGGGCCGTCGACCGAACGCTTGAGACAGAGCCGCAAACGGGCGATTTTCGTCCACTGGTTTCAAAATCAAATCACCTTTCCGACCACACGGCAGTGTCCTGGATCACGGGTCCTTGTGAGCGACCTCACCCTAGCTTCGCACCGCAATTTCTTCTTCCTCTTAAGCTTACGAAAATCGTCATCTCTCAGTATCTCATTCCGTAGGATGAGACGGCACGGGGATAGGGAACGTTTCGTGGGTAATGCAGTTCGAGCCGGTGGAATTACTTAAGTATTGTGGAACTGGTTACAGGCGCGGCGGGAATACAACCCGAACGGCTCAGTCGGGTTCTATGATTCTTGCGCAGGCACGCAAATACGGCGCAAACCGAGGTACTCACCGTGGGCTCCTACGGACGTCGTAGGCTTTTTATCCCGATTCTGTGCGCCATGCTGGTTTGCATCGCGCGAACGGCAGCTCAGACCCAATCCAACGTCGCAACTAACAGACACGATCCTATTGCCATGCCGACCGGGACCATTACCGGCACGGTTTTGGATGCGACTGGCGCCGTCGTCTCTGGCGCGCACGTTCAACTCGCGCGGCCAGGTGAGTCCGGTGATTCGGAAGCCGTCACCGATAGCAACGGCCAGTTTTCCTTTAGCCAAGTTCCTACCGGCGCTTTCCACCTCACCATCACGTCGCCTGGCTTCGTGGCGCAAACGTCGGCGGGCACTCTTAACACCGATGAAACGTTTATCGTTCCGCCGGTGACGCTCTCTCTCGCCGAAGTGATGACGCGCATCAACGTGCTTCCGCAAGAGCAGGTAGCCGAGCAGGAAGTGAAACAAGAGGAGCAGCAGCGCGTTCTCGGCGTGTTCCCGAATTTCTATGTGACATATCTCTCGGACGCCGTGCCTCTGACGCCGAGACAGAAGTTCGAGTTAGCCTGGAAGACGACCGTCGATCCTATCACTTTTGCAATCACGGCCGGGGTCGCAGGAGCCGAACAATGGCAAAACAGTTTCAGCGGATACGGCGGGGGCGTGCAAGGCTACGGAAAACGCTATGGCGCGTTTTATGCGGACACGGTCACGGGCACATTTATCGGGAGCGCCATTTTGCCGTCGTTGCTGAAGCAGGATCCGCGCTATTTCTATAAGGGTACCGGAAGCATTCGTTCCCGAGTGCTCTACGCAATCGCGAATGCCGTGATTTGCCGCGGCGACAACCTGCGGTGGCAGCCCAATTATTCCAATATCCTGGGCAGCTTAGCAGCCGGCGGTATTTCGAACCTTTACTATCCGCCGCAAAATCGCGATGGTGCTGAACTGACCTTTCAAAGCGCCCTGATCAACATCGGTGCGGGCGCCGCAACGAACGTGCTGCAGGAATTCCTCGTGCGTAAGTTCACGCCCAGGCTCCCCTCGCGCGAATCAAACGCCGTCTTGCTCAGGTTGCGCAAATTATCGCCAGGATTTGCGCGCACAAGCTGATAAGCCGCCGCCGTTTGCGTGGTGCGCGCCCCGCCATCGCTCGGACGACCTTATCGCGGTGATATACTGACCGGGCCTCGCGGAAGTGGCGGAATTGGCAGACGCGCCAGCCTTAGGAGCTGGTGGCCGAAAGGCCGTAGGGGTTCGAGTCCCTTCTTCCGCAGATTTT
>DATEME010000147.1:0-8302 GCA_035275865.1 Candidatus Acidiferrales bacterium
GTCGACGGAGCGGCGGAAGAAGGCACACCGTTTGTTCCTGCACACGGATCGCGACGCATTTCTTTCACGCCGAATCCGGCCGGTTTCCGCTTCTACCATTCGCACAATCGCGCTGGCGCCAACATGGCTGCCGGCACGTACACCGGCGAGGTCGGCCCCGTTTACATCGAGCCCGCCAACGACCCCGGCGCATATGATCGCGAAGTATTTCTCGTTATGAAAGAGTTCGAGCCGCTCCTGAGCCATGGCGGCGATATGGACATGCACTTCCTATCGCCCAGCGCGTACGACAAGGCGCTCGAAGCGACCGGCGAATCCGCCATGAAGGCGTCTCTAGCGAAAGGCCTGCCGCACGGTTACGAAGCGGGCTATCAATCGTTTACGATCAACGGCCGCATGCTCGGCCATGGCGAGCCCATTCGGGTGAAGCGCGGCGAACGCGTTCTCTTCCACGTTCTCAATGGCAGCGCGACGGAAATCCGCAGCCTCGCGCTGCCCGGGCACACTTTCCAGGTCGTGGCGCTCGATGGCAACCCGGTTCCGAATCCGACTCGCGTTCCCGTGCTGTGGCTGGGCACCGCCGAACGAATCTCGGCCATCGTCGAAATGAACCACCCGGGCGTATGGATTATGGGCGATCTCGATGACGATGACCGCGGCCATGGAATGGGCATTCACGTCGAGTACGCGGGGGCAACCGGCAAAGCCCAATGGGTCGCTCCGCCGCCGTTCAAATGGGCCTATTCGCGCTTCGCGAAACCGGGCGCTGCCGCCGCAGAACCCGACGAAACATTCGACATGACCTTCGCAAAGGACAATGCCGCCGAGGAAGGCTTCAATCGCTGGACGATCAACGGCGTTTCGTATCCTCTAAATCAAATGATGGCGCCCGCCGCTTTTCATCTGCACGAAGGCAAGCGCTATCGAATCCGCATGCGAAATGCCAGCGACGACATTCATCCGATCCATCTGCATCGCCACATTTTCGAATTAACGAACATCGGCGGCCAGCTCACTGCGGGAATCCAGAAAGACGTGGTCATGGTGGGCGGTTACCAGCAGACGAACATCGATTTTGTCGCCGACGATCCGGGCATGACTCTCTTCCACTGCCATCAGCAGCTGCACATGGACTTCGGCTTCATGGCGCTCTTTGATTACGTCTAGGTGGGATCTACTCCGAATTTGCTTCGCCCGCATTTAAAGGAGAAGCAGTTCGTTGCGTTTGCGCTGAATTTACAAAAACGAGGGGAGCGCATACACTCGCTCCCCTCTTCCCATCTTTTCGCCTGTTCTAGTAGTTGAACTGTGTCCAGATCACGATCCCGTTCGTGTCTCCTCCTGTTGTAACGGTCTGCGGATGCGCCCAATGGAAGTTTTCATCTCCGAACGCCACGTCGAATTGCTTCGTCACCGAGTAGGAGATCCCACCTGCGGTGCGCGCAAAGTCGATTGGATTAGCCGTGAAGCCCGCACCCCTGAAGTTATAGTCCGTGTTCGGCTTGAAGTATTGGTAAAGGCCCCACAACGCAAACGAGGATTTTCCCAACCGCAGGTGGCCGAAGACATCGTACCCCTGCTGGTGCGTGTCTCCGGCAAGGGCCGCTGTTGCTGCTGTGGCCAAGCCAGCAAACGCTCCAGTTGGCGTTCCCGCGCCATTGAACAAGTTGCCCGTGCTATACGCGTTGTGACCCCAGTCGTACTCGAACGCGATCTGGGCGGATTTGCTATGGGTCTGATAGAACGCTATGGCAGCGAGGCGGTCGAGAGAAGTTTGCGTGGCTGCCGGGAGGGCTGGTTTGTAGCCGAAATCATTAAAGAAGGTGAAGCCCAAGCCAGTGCGGTCGGCGGTGGTGCCGAATGGATACACGGTGCCGCGCACCATAAACGCCTTGGTTTCATTCAGCTCGACCGCATGGAAGCTGTTGTTGTTGAAGACGCCCAGATCATAATCCAAGTATTCCTTCCCGTTCGACGTAATCGGGCCGTGAATCTTTGCGCCGACGTAGGTAGAACTCAAGCTCAAGTAGTTCCACGGCGTGAGATACGTGTAACGGTAGCCGCTGAGCCCCTCTTGCCAGTCAGTCAACGGCTGCTGAGTTTGGCCGAAGGTGATTTTAGTGCTCTTGAAGGCGCCAGCGCCAAACATGTTCTGGAAGTCAACGTATCCGTATTTCAGCCGGAGCACGTAGCTACCATCGGAATTACGATAGATATCAGGCGTCACACGCAAAGCCACGTGATCGTTCGGCGTGTACAGAAAATTGACGTAGGCGCGGTTGATTTCGAAGGTGTTGTATCCGTCATTTCCCGGCGCCACCTGGTTGGTGGGCGTGTCCATGAACTGCTGACCGTAGCCCGTGGAGTTGTAGTAGCTCCAGCCGCCGTAGAAAGTGACGCCGATCTTGAAATCCTGCGTTGCGATCGGGCCAAGCTTGGGCTGATCTGCCGCCTGAGCGAGTGCTGGCTTCGGAGTAGCGGAACTGATTGCTGCGCTCGCGGTCAGGGCGCCGACGACTGGGCCGATAGCTGCGGACGGGGGTGCAACGACCGGAGCGGCCGCGAGCGCGCTGGCAGTGCTATTACCGGAGCCGAGCTGCTGCTTGAGCGACTGCATCTCCTGCTTCTGTTCCTGCAACTCTTGTTGCTGTTCCTGAAGCTGCTTGGATTGCGCCTCGACCAAATCCTTGAGTTGCTGCAAGTCGCTTTCCGTGGTCACCGTCTCCGGTTTGGCCGGGGCGGGCGAATTCCCGTTGGCGCTGCTCGCAGATGGCGCGGGCGAATTCGCTGCGGCATTGCCCCCATCTCCGTTTGCTCCAGCCATCGCAGGCGTTACAGCGAGGCAAAGAGCGACGACACATGCTGCAAGTACTCGCATTACTTCCTCCTTGAGTTGATCGCATTACACGTAGAGTAGGGCCTCAGTGTGACCGTCATGCCTGCTTTCCTATGACTACGTCGAATGGGTGTTGCGGGAAACCACACCGGCGGCAAGGCCTCAGTCAGCCGAGGCATGCCGCGCTTCGAGACACTGTTTACGCGCACGCAGCCTATGCGTTCTCATTGAACCTACTGTGACGGCAATGTTAATAAACCGTTACGCCCGATCTGAGGGTGGAAGGCTGTTAGATCGAAAAGAGCGTGCCAAAGCGGACTACTTCAGGTCGCGCCAATTCGTGCCGGACTTTGTTTCGGTAAGCAGAGGAACGCGGAACTTCTGAGCGCCTTCCATCACTTCCTTAACGAGTTTTTTGAGCCGCGGCAGCTCCTTTTCAGGAGCCTCGAAAAGAAGCTCGTCGTGAACCTGCAGGATCATGCGGGATTCGAAGTCTTCTGCGAGCCGGCGGTCGAGCTCGATCATGGCTAATTTGATGAGGTCCGCCGCGGCGCCCTGCATGGGCGTGTTCATAGCCGTGCGTTCGGCGAAATTGCGAAGAGCGGGCTGTGGCGAGTTGATTTCGGGGATCGGGCGTACGCGCCCGAAAATATTGCGCGTGAGACCCGCCTTGCGCGTTTCGGCAATCTGCGAATCGAGGAATTTCTTCACGCCGGCGTAGCGTTCGAAGTAGGCAGCAATGAATTTGGCGGCTTCTCTCTGATCGATGCCAAGCTCCTGGGCCAGCCCAAAAGCCGAAAGCCCGTAGATGACGCCGAAATTGATCACCTTTGCGACGCGGCGATGCTCCCGCGTTTGGGCGAGCGGTCCGACGCCGAAAACCTCCGCCGCCGTTCGAGCGTGAATGTCTTCACCGGCGCGGAAGGCTTTGACGAGAATCGGATCTTCCGAGAGATGCGCCAGAATGCGCAGCTCGATCTGCGAGTAGTCGGCGGAAAGAAGCACTCGACCGGGCGGCGCGACGAATGCGGCTCGAATCTCGCGCCCAAGCTCCGTGCGAATGGGAATATTCTGCAAATTCGGATTGTAGGAACTAAGGCGCCCAGTGGCCGTGCCGGTTTGGCTGAAACGAGTGTGAAGACGCCTCGTCGCCGGATGCACAACACGGGGCAGGGCGTCCGCGTAAGTGGATTTCAGCTTTGCAAGTTCACGATACTCGAGGACTTTCTTCGGCAAGTCATGGGCCAGAGCCAGTTCTTCAAGGGCCTCGGCGGCGGTGGAGCGGGCTTTCGTGCGCGACTTGCGGGGCGGCTGCAGATTGAGCTTGTCGAACAGGACTTCGGCCAATTGCTGCGGCGAATTTACCTTGAACTCGAAGCCGGCAAGCTCGTGGATGGCCTTCTCGATTACCGCAATTTCCTGTTCCGCGCGGCGCGAAATTTTGTCGAGCGCATCGGAATCGACGGCCACTCCTACCGCTTCCATCCGCGCGAGAACCGGCGCAAGAGGCAGGTCAATCTTCTCGTAAAGTTCAGCCAGGCCCTGCTTTTCAACTTCTTCGCGGAGCATAGGCGCGATGCGTAAGAGATAGTCGGCGCGTTCGCCGGGCGCGCCGGAAAGCACGCAGTTCACGGTTCGGAGCACGACGTCAGCAAAGGCGTGATTCGCCGTCGTCGGCCGGAGAAGATACGAATAAAGCTCGGTCGCGTGGCGGATGCCCGCGATCATTTTTTTACAGTCCCATTGATCGGGTGAGGCGACTAAGCAGAAAAGTTTCGGATCGTGGAAGATCTTCGGCGTCTTTGGATCCGCCAACCAATCGCTCATGGCCGCAAGCGTCTTATTCTCGACGTCGTTTGCTGCCGTACGTGCGACGCCCTCTTTTGAGGAAGCCTCGACGCTCAGCACACGCGCTCCGTACCCTTCTTCTTCAGGATCCTGCGAATCCAGATTGAGCCATACAGCCGTTTCTTTCCCGAGGGCGATCCCGTTGAGGAATTCGGCAAATGCCGCTGGGCTATCGAGATTCGCGTAATCTGTCGAGCCGGCCGGTTGCGTAACAGGAGCCGCCACTTCTTTCAGAAGCGTAGTAAAGCCAAGTTCGGCATAGAGCGCGCGAAGAGCCTCCGAGTCGGGCGGAACAATCTTTAGCTTGTCGAGTTGCAGCGGCACGGGCGCGTCGGTGGGAATTTTTGCCAATTGTTTGCTGAGACGGACGAATTCGGCATATTTTTCCAGCGCTTCCCGATAGTTCGCCCGCTTCACTTCGCCCGCGCGAGCGATGGTTTCTTCCGCGCTGCCGAATTGCTGAATTAATTGGCGCGCGCCGACTTCGCCGATGCCTGCCTTGCGGCGTTCTCCAGGAGCGGGCTTCTCGTTGGGATCGCGCGCGCCGGGTATGTTGTCGATGGAATCGCCCATTAACGCCATCACGTCCGCCACTTTCTCCGGCGGGACGCCCATGAGTTCTTCGACTTTGGCGCGATCGACAAGCAAATCGTTCTTCGCGGGATTCAGGACCTTCACGCGATCGCGGACGAGCTGGAGCATGTCTTTATCGCTGGTGACGATATAAACGTCGAGCTCTTCACGCGTGGCCTGATGGGCGAGCGAGCCGATCACGTCATCGGCTTCGTAGCCGGGATATTCCAGGATCGCTAGCCGCATCGCCTCGCAGTAGCGGCGCACGAACGGCAGCTGTATGGAAAGGTCCTGCGGCATGGGCTGGCGCTGGGCTTTGTATTGCTCGAAGAGCTTGTCGCGAAACGTCGGCGCGGAAACGTCGAATACGACGGCGATGTAATCCGGCCGCAGGTCCTTGTTCTGCAACAGGCGGCGCATCATCGTCGCGAAAAGATACGGCACCTTCGTCGGAATGCCCGAAGCAGTTTGCAGACGGTCCATGGGGGCGTAAAAGGCGCGGAAGATGTAACCCATCGCGTCGACAAGGAACAGGCGTTTTTTATTGGAAGCGGGCATCTAAATTTGGCGATTGGGCCGAAGAAATTTCAGTATAGCAGAGGAGAAAGAGGAAGCAGGGAAGCAACGGGCGAGAACCGGGCGGAAACATTCAAGAAAGACCGCGCTCTGCAATCGAAGCACTTGAATGTAGGCGAAAAATACGCAAGTATCGCCCCGCCCTGCGATCCAGCTGGATCGTTAAACCACATCATGGAGCGAAACGATGTCTCCGATGACATTTGATGAGCGACAAAGCCGACTGACGCAAAAGTTTCGCACGTCTCCTCTCGGAGCTCTGGCGATTCTCGCGCTTGGGGCCTCGTTGGGGTCGCTGGCCTTGAACGCTGCGGGACCTGAGTGGCGCATGATTGGCAACGATCCGGGGAACAGCCGCAATCAGCCACTGGAGCGGAAGATTGGGGTCGGCAATGTCAACCGTCTCGCGGTGAAGTGGACGGCGACGACGGACGGCGATGTCTCAGCAACTCCGGCAGTTGTGGACGGAGCGGTTTACTTCGGCGATTTCGGCGGCATGGAATGGAAGCTCGACGCCGCAACGGGACACGTGATCTGGTCGCGCAAACTCTCGGACTACACCGGCATCGATGGCGATATGTCGCGCTCTAGTCCGGCGCTCGCCGGAGATACGCTCGTGATTGGCGATCTGCGCGCTGCGAAGATGATAGGGATCGATGCGAAATCCGGCGACCTGCGCTGGATCACGCCTCTTGTTCCCGATCCACATGCGATCGTGACGGGCTCGCCGGTGCTTGCGGGCGACACTATTTACGTGGGCACGTCGCAGGCTGGGGCGTCTACGTATCCGGGGGCGCTAGTCGCGCTCGACGCGAAGACAGGCCAGATCCTGTGGCGGGCTTATTCACTGCCGAATCCCGATGGCCTTCCCGACGGCTACTGGGGCGCCGTGATGCTCGGGCCGCCGTCCGTTGATGTTCAGGACGGTTTGGTTTTCGCATCGTTCAAGTCTGCCAGCGGCGAACCAGCCGCTGTGAAGACCTGCAACGCTGCCGCACCCGGCGGATTCAGCGAGTCGTGCGAACAGCCAGGCTCCTACTTCAGCTCAGTTGTCGCATTCAATATGAAGACCGGCACACCGGTGTGGTCATACCGCGTGATCGGCGAGGAGCCATGGAAGAGAGCGTGCGGCTCGCAGCCGGCGGATGTCACGTGGTGCGCTCCAGCAGCCGACAATCCAGTGAATCACGGCGACAAGTGGGACGTCGGCGGTTCGGGGCCGAGCGTTTTTCAGCTTGGCCGCGGGCGCAACCGGCGGACCGTCGTCGGAGTCGGCGAGAAGAGCGGCGTTTATATCGTTCTCGATGCGAAGACCGGAAAATTCATCTGGAATACGCTTGTTGGTCCCGGCGGCGATATGGGCGGCATGGAGTGGGGCACGGCGTACGACGGGAAGCGAATTTATGTATCGATCGCGAACCAGCATCACATCTCGTACCGGATGACCGAGGACGGCAAACTCACGAACATTTCGAGCACTGGCGGCTCCTGGGCGGCACTCGACCCGGACACCGGCAAGATCATCTGGCAGCGCGCCGATCCCCAAACGGAAGTGCTGAACGGCCAGACCGTCGGCGTGTGGGACTTGGCGCCGGCATCCGCAGCGAACGGTGTCGTTTACGTTGCGTCCATGGCGAAAAGCGGCAATGAATTCTACGCACTCGATGGGACAACCGGCAAGATTCTCTGGGCGCAGCCTGCGGGGAGTTCAGTCAATGCCGGGCCTGCGGTCGTGGACGGCGTTGTCTATTGGGGCTCGGGCTACTCTAGGTCGCGCGCGGAAGGCAACGGCAATAACAAGTTCTTTGCATTTGGTCTGGAGTAGCATGCTGAAGTGAAAATCGAATACCTCGCCGATGGCGCGCCCGAGTGTCCTCTCATTCGTCTCTATGATTTCGATCAAGTACAGGCGCGCAAACTGAGAGGGCTTATCGCTTCGATGGTTGCTGGTGAACGACAATCCGTGGCGCTTCAAGACGAAAAGTGGGCCGAGCCGCTCGCCGGTTGTCACCTCGCTCTGTGCGTCGGCTCCCGCAATAACGGCGTTCGGCAGGCAAGCGGTCTGCGCTTTGAGTGGGTTCTGAACTTGGACGGTTGGAGCAACGTCGAGAGGTTACTAAAGCCATTTTCCGAATCCGACACGGACGGTATTCAATGGCTAAATGATAGCGCGATCGCGGTGCTCATCTCCCGAAACGGTCACTGGTAGTGGCGCCTCACATGGACATTCTTCCCTCCTCTTTTTCGCACCCGTACTGTCGCCATAAGAACACAAACCAATGCCATTCCCGCACAGATATCGCGGGGAACGAGGCTATACTTTTCAGGATCCAGCCCGTACGCAGAAGAATATCTCGCGGAGGGTTTGATGGCTCAAATAGATAAGCGCGTAGTACTCAAGGGCAGCAAACGAGAGGAATTGGACGGGGGCCGCGATGCGGGCGCAGTGGATCCGAAGGAGCGAATCGT
>DATEME010000148.1:0-2060 GCA_035275865.1 Candidatus Acidiferrales bacterium
CAGGGATGAAAAGGCTCATGTCCGCTTTGGGTCATAAGCGGACTTCGCGCGGTCCTTAGGCAATGTCCGCTTTACCCCCGAAAGCGGACATTCGATTGAACTTCGTACATGTCCGCTTTGTGCCAGAAGCGGCTGTGAGCAACCGCAGCAAAACAGCCCCGTTATTCGATCGAAGCAAGCTTTGCCACTGTCAACGGGGCGGTGTGAGTCCAGCCCAGCCATAGATTTCGCGGACTAAGGCATCGACCAGATCAGGACGGTCGACCCCCGCAGGATCGTTCGGCACTGGATATCCAACGGATGCAAAACAGTAGGACAAGAAGCGATAGCTCGGACGAAAGTCTTTTAGTGCAGTCGGGTCAAGCGCGACCGTCTGGCCAGGGATCACGGGGACGATCTCGTCGCGCAGATACACCGGATCGAAACCGAAAAGGCGCCACACGCCCGCGCGTCGTTCGGCGCGAAGCAACAATCGTGTATGACTGGACAGCATCACCTCGATCCCCTCCAGTTTGAATGGGATGTCGATGATAACGACGAGTTGCGCGATCGCGCGGTCGCCCGCCAAGGTGACGCAAATCGGACCGAGTCGATGGCTTGCGTTGACGTTTCGCTCGGCCATTTCTTTGGAACGGCGGACGAACTCAGGGCCGCTCGCGTTGATCCAACTGATTCGCACCACTGAGTCGTCATGGAAGCAATCACGCATCTGTTCCCACAATCCGAGATCGCGGCTAAATCGTTCGCGTAATACCAATTGGGAGACAGCAGAAACGTCGGCAGCTTCGAGAACGGACGTGGGCAAGGAATCAGTCATGCAAACATCGCTTCACTCGATCACCTCGTCGGCGCGGGCGAGCAGCGTCGGTGGCACTTCGATGCCTAGCGCCTTGGCGGTCTTGAGGTTAATACGCAGCACGCCGCCGCTCCCGCATGCGAGAAGGATGCGCAACTTGCGCAACCTTCTCCACCCGCACGCCACGAAACCCACGGAAACGACTCGATCTGCGAGACCACTACCCGCCCGCGCCCGCGCCGATCGTCACGCCTGAGATTCGAAGCCCCCCTCTCTGGCCGGCCGGAATCCAATCGCGCAGACCGAGGACGGCGCATAGACCGGGGCGATCGAATTCGTGCTGTGACATCAACCGATGCAGCGGCGAACGGTCTCGACACCAACACCGAACTGTGCGGCAACGGCTCGCAGGCCAAGTCCGCCAGCCTTGTAGGCGGCGCGGATGGCCGCGCGCCGCGCGGGATGGATTGCCGGCCGACCAATCGGCTTGCCGCTCTTGGTGCCCTTGGCCTTGGCCCGCGCCATGCCGGCCAGCACGCGCTCGCGAATGATGGCGCGTTCGAACTCAGCAAACACGCCGAGCATCTGAAACATGGCTTTGCCTGCTGGCGTAGTCGTATCGAGACCTTGCTGATGGAGGTACAACTCGATCCCAAGCGCGTGCAGTTCGGATAGGAAGGCAACAAGGTCCTGCAGTGATCGCCCCAGCCGATCGCCCGCGCAGCATACGCGGACTACACGGCGGGAGGCTCTGTTTCGGGCCTCAGTCTCCGAACCGAATTTTTGGTATCACCCACCGGCCCGAAGTCGCAAATTCTTTCAAAGAGGGCTCAGCATCACTGCTACATGCAAGTCTGAATTTTCGGTACACACAGCCTGCCACGCACTTAAGTCAATTCGCGCAGTCCTGACACTTGCCTATCGAACCCACTCGTAATGGCGCAACCCGCCGACGAATTGGTATCGACCTATCCGACCCATGCGGGCCCCAAGCACTTCGCCGCCCAGGTAGGCTCCACTACTCGGTGGCTTGCTTTTCATTGCGCGTTCAGCACCGGAAGTTCATCTAGTCCTCGTTCGCCACCAAACCATCAGACTGCTAGCTGCAGCTATGAGGCCGGGCAGTCCAGCACCGGCGATGGGGCCAGGAACCGAAACGGGAGCAAAGCTTGTTAGCCACATCTTGTCTCCAGCACCATCGTTTGCGGTGCTAGCACGAAAAACACTAAACCCATCTGGCGCGGGGTTACCATTTTCCTTCCGA
>DATEME010000149.1:0-11481 GCA_035275865.1 Candidatus Acidiferrales bacterium
GGCGACGCGGTGAAGCTGATTAGGGAATTGATGATGGAGGATGTGGATTAGCTCAAGCTGAATTTAGAGGCTATGTGTGACGCTCGATAGCCCGCCGCAACTGCGCCTTGAGAACATCGATGTGCAGGTCTTTGACACCTAAGATTCTTCGGAGCCGGGAGTTCTCCTGTTCCAACTGCCGCAGCCGGCGGATGCCGCCAGCGTCGAGCCCCTCATACTGTATCTTCCAGTTGTACAAGGTAGACTCGCTGATCCCAGCACGAATGCTGATTTCGCGAACAGGCACTCCTCTTTGAACCTGATCTAACGATGCAAGAACTTCTTCCGGCTTGAATCGACTCGTCCTCATGGTCGTTTCCTTTTAAATCGAGGCCTTATCGAAGCGATGAAATATTCGGGGAGGATGCGTTGTTCGACGCATCCTCCCGGACGTACGTTAAAACATCAGTTTGCCCGAGAGCGCGATGATGCGCTGGGCCTGAGTGTTGGTAAAGCGTCCGAATGTTTGGTTTCCGCTGATGGAGGTATCAAACACATTGCCAGCGGGAATCGAGTTATTGACGCTGGCCGTCGTGTTCAAGGTCGAGAACTGCGTATGGTTGAAGGTGTTATAGGTCTCGAACCGGAACTCGAACTTTCGAGCTTCGTTGCTGCTGAAGCGGAAGTCTTTGAATATTGAAACGTTCCAGTTGTTGGTCGCCGGTCCGTAATATACGACTTTGCCCGCATTACCAAACCCGCAGTTCGCCGGGGTACCGTCGCAGACGCCTTGACCACCGTTCGGAATCGCAAAGGCTGCGAGATTGAGATACTGCTCGCGTAGACTGGTGCTGCCAGCCGGAGGGGCACCGTGCTTATCGTAAATGCTGGCGCCCTTCACGATGTTCACGCGGGTTCCGTATCCGCCGCCGCCGTTGAGACTGTAGTTACCACCGAGGCTGACGGACCCAGGTGTTCCGGTGACGTAGGTGTAAATTCCCGAAACTACCCACCCGCCGAGAGCTTGTTTCAAGACGGCGTTTTGGAAGTGGGTCTGCGGGAGGTTATACGTCCAGTTCGTGACGATGTTATGGCGCGGACCGCTTTCGCTGTGGTAGAGATTGCCCCAGACGCTGCGTGGGGCGATGAGACTGGGTTCAGACCAAGCTAACTCCTTTGCATATGTCCAAGCCACGTTCATTGTCAGGGTCCGTCCAAATCGCTTGCTCACTTGCGATTGGAGCGAGTTGTAGCTAGTCGTCAGGTTTGCATACGTCAGGTTGACTCCTGAGTACCCAGGCAGGTTGGTTGACGAAATACCTACGTTGTTTTGGTGCTGGATCGTGAAGCCGTTCGCCGCTGGATAGTTCATAAAGACCCCAGGGAGAAGGCCGCACGGGTTGGGCGTGCCATTCTTGTTCTTCGCCGTCGGATCGAGATACACGAGCGTCCCGTTCGTACAAGAGGCGTTCGCGTATGTTCCGTTGGTGTTGAGCCAGTTTATTCCATAGGGCTGCACGTCTTGCTGAATACTGCCCGTTTGGTGCCGGTCAACATTGCCTACGTAGGAGACGTCCAGCAAAAGACCATGCCCTAGGTCGCGCTGTATTCCAAGATTCCATGAGTAAGTCTGTGGGTCCTTGAAATCACGAGGCAGGCCCGTCGCGCTTTGCGGCCCGAGGAAGCTTGAGCCGCCGCCGACAAGCATCTGGGGCAGAGTGCTGTTATAGATCGTTGGCGTGATGACCAACTGCTGACGGTTTGTCGCTGGCAACGGCAATGAAGCGAGAACGCTCGGCGGCGGGGGCTGCAACACAAGACCGCCAACCGTATCCACAGTACCGAACACGTTGTTGAAGATTCCGAAACCTCCGCGAATGGCTGTCTTCCCATTTCCAAAAACGTCGTAGGCAAAACCGAAGCGCGGAAGGATATTGAGTGGAGGTGTGTTCATCACTGGGATGCGAGGCGCGTAAGCCACCATTCCCTGGAACGGGAGAACGCCCGAATCGGCGCTTGGAACGAATTGGCCGATTGCGGATTGTGTGTATGTTTTTGAGCCGTAGCAGCCCATACGCTGGCCACCCACGAGACACGGTGCGATCAAAGGCGGTTGGCCACTTGCAGCATAGACATCCGGCCGGAAGTCAGCGATTGTGACCGTGTCATAAGTCGGGGTATCGTGCGCGAAGCGGATGCCGTAGTCCAGCGTGAGGCGCCGCGTAACTTTCCATGTATCTTGAACAAACCACTCCTCGGCGTGCCAACGATCGTAGCCAAGTGGATGGTCGCTTTCCTGGTCGTAGCTCTGGAAGATACCGAAGTAGGCGTTCGCGAAGCCAAAGTCGGTATCGAACGGATTGTTCACGTTGTTTCCGAAATTGATGTTCCCGCTCCAATCGCCGCCGCCGCCGCCCGACGGGCCATTGCGGGAAACCTTTTCCCAGTAAAAGCCAGCCTTGATGGCGTGAGCTCCCTTTACCCAGGTAATATCATCTTGCAAGTTATAATGAGTGTCGGTGCCGAAGAACGGCCAGCGACCATCTTCGCGGATACCGACCGGGCTACTCACGTTTGTTCCGGCAAAACTCATGATCGGCAGAAAATCCGGAGGATTGTTCGATACGGATTGAGCCCCGGCACCGTACGGCGAGTTCGGGTCCGGAAATAAGACAGGAAGGACTTTGGGGCCGAGCCCGACGTTGTTGCGAACGTTGAGACCGAGATAGCCGGGAGCCTTGGCATTCGATGGATTATGGGGAACGACTGTTTGCAAGGCACGGTTCGTACCGGCGATGAACTCGTTCACTAGATTCGGGCGAATCGTCGAAACGAGGTTTGAAGCAGCGCCCGTACTGTGGATTTCATAGTTCGTGAGCAACTGCGATGGCCAACCCGAAGCGCCGAGGAAGTTACCGCCGCAGGTACACTGGTAATCCTTCGTCAAGTCAACCGTCCAGATGTTGTTCTTTGAGAGATTGTACTGACCCGTGAGAATGAAATCGCTGCGGGGTTGCTGCTGAATCAAGATTTGCTGGTAGTTGTACTCATTAGCATAAGACGGATTTCCCGCGCTGCAGGCTGGGATATTCAACCCGGGATTAGCGGTACCCGAGTTTCCCGCATCGTAGAGATCGCGGAAGCTATTGCAGGTCGGCAGCGGGAACATGTTGAGAACGGTTGGTCCACCGGTCCAAGGCGAAGCCGTGACGGAAGCAGAAGGTGTTGCTCCGCACGCGGCGGTCATATTGGCGGCTTGAGCAGGGGTGAGCGCACCGGTACTGCCGCTGGTAGGTTCGGTGCCAGGGCAAAAGATAGGGACGCCGGAGATTGCTTTGGCCTGGTTTGCGAACGTGTTTGCCGGAACAGTGGCTGCGTCCGCGGAGAAATTTCCCGTACGATCCTGGACTGTGGGTACAGTCAAATTCGTCAGTCCGGTCGGCACGTTCCGCTTCAAAATGTCCGCGGAGAAGAAGAGGAAGAGTTTGTCACGATTCCTGTTGAAGTTCACGCCCGGCATCCAGAATGGTCCGCCGAAAGTGCCGCCGGGATTGTGGTACTTATAGTTGGGGGGATGCTTCGCCGTATAGCCGGAAGATTCTTTGTTGAAGTAGGTGTTGGCGTTGAACATATTGTTGCGTTCGTAGTCGTAAAGTTCGCCGTGGAAATTGCGGGTACCGGTCTTGTAAATTACGTTGATCGAGCCGCCATTACGCGCGCCATATTCGGCATTCATGTTGCCGGTCTGGACCTTCATTTCCTGAATGGCGTCCGCGCTGGGAGCAAGATAGGCGGTAGCGCTGTTGATGCCGTCATCCTGGCTGGCGATGCCGTTGAGCATGATCACAACGGTGTTGGCGCCGCCGTTGAACGACAGGCCGTCGGTGCTGCCCCAGCCGGGGGCATCAGACTGTCCGCTTGTGGTGACGCCAGGAAGAAGGGCGACATAGGACAGGTAGTTACGCCCTTTCACGGTGACGTCCGTCATCTGGGTTGAATTGACCAGAGACGAATGCTCTGAACTATCCGTTTCGACGTGGGTTGTGCTCGCTGCGACGGTGACTTCGGTGCTGACGTTGCCGACGCTCAGCTGAATTGTGTGCAGAGCCAATTTTTCTGTCGCGGAAAGTGAGATGTCCTTCTGCGAATAGGTCTGGAACCCAGATTGTTCGACGCTGATGTTGTACGTGCCAGGGACAAGATCCGGAAAGATGAAATCGCCCGTTGTTCCCGTGACGACCTGGCGCTGTTGGCCGGTGAGAGGATACGTTAGTGTGATCTTGGCGCCGACAATCACGGCACCGCTAGGGTCGACTACCGTGCCAGTTATCTGGCCATTGATCGTTTGGGCGTTTGTCGTTGTGACGAGTACTCCCAAGAACAGGACAGCCAACGCGAAGAGACAGCAACGTCGAAAACGCGCTCCGCTGAGCACCACCCCTTTTATTTGTCGCATCCTTTGCTCCTTCTAGAGTTCGCTGTTCAGCGCCCGAGACCGCTTGGTGAACCGCGTTCGCGGCAAACGCAGACGCAGAGGACCGCGCAGTTTAGCGAGAATCAGACTGAGCCCGACTTTTAGAGTGTTCTTTTGGTGCGGTGAAACGTGCGACCACCCCGACTGCTTATTGAGTCGTTCGTTGCCTCGAATCCCCCTCGGTTCGACGCCTACGCAACCCGGCCGCTAACTGGGCGCGGTTGATACATCCAAATAATCGTCTTGTCAAGGATAATTAAAAAGATTGTCTATTGAACTTGAGGCTTTTGCGGAGATTTCGGCATGTTTTCTTGCCTGCGGGCGGAGTGGGTAGGGAGAAGGAAATCTTCTCCCAATCGAAACGTGATCGGTTGGCAGGGCCAACGCGCCGGGGAGCGCGGATAAAGAAGCGCGAGCACCGCTGGTCTGGCTGGGAGAGTGCCGCGCCTACGTCGTGCCTTACGCAGGCGAGCCGATGCGAAAAGCAAAACGTATGCCCGCGAACAATTCGAGCGGCGTCTGGGAAAAAACCAAAAGCCTGCCCGCCTACAGTTCGAGGCGGCCTCTACGAAATCAAAGGCAAAATCGCAATCAAAATCAAACCCGCCCACCGAGAAACTCGCGCAGAAGTCGCGCGCAACGGTGGCCGCTACGAACGGCAAGGCAAAATCAAGAGCAACAGCAAAAGCGCCGCCGAGACGGCAGCGCTACCAGATAAAGCAAAAGCGTCCGCCGAGAGACGCGCGCAAAATTCGTGCGCACTCTTCGCGCGCTCATGGCGCGAGGCGGGCTTTTTGAGCAGCAAGGTTCGATTTGCGTTTGTGGAGGCTGAGGCGCGTGTCACTTAGCTACGTTTGATTTTTTCTTCCATTCGGGTATCCAGGATTCGAGTGGGCGCATGATTTTCTGCCAGTCCATTGTGAATGGGCCTGAATGGAGACAATCGCGCGGATCGGTGTAGAGGCCGGCGCGGACGGGATTCATCCAGATGTAGCCGGCGACTGCGTCGCAGGGTTCGCCCGGATGGAGGATGTGATCGCAGAATTTCTTTTGCCAGAGCGCAGGTTTTGTAGCGGCCACCGTTGCGCGCGGTTCTCGGTGGGCGGGTTTGGATTTTTCAGTCGCGAGGCCAAATCCCATTGGGATGCACGTTTGAAACTCTTGACGAATGCGAGTAGATCGGTGCTTTCACCTAGCCCGGAAGCCAGCATGTGAAGATGGTCGGGCATTACGCAATAAGCGTGAACCATAAAACGATACGCCGCGGATTGCGTTTGCAGGATCTCTATCAGCCGGGCGACCCGGGCCCCGTTAAGGAATAGCGGACAGCGTCGTTCGCAACAGATCGTGATGAGATGAGAGACCCGGCCGAGGTAACGAGAGCGATGCAGGCGTATGTTTTTATGCGGGGAGGTTTGGTTTGACATGCGCGGGCATGCTAACACGCGTTTTTGTGCGCGTGCCTCGAAAAATCGATCAAATAGAGGCAAGAGCAAAAACGCCCACCGAGAAACGCGCGCGAAGGGCGCGCGCAACGGTGGCCGCTACAACGGCACGATCAAAAGCAAAATCAGAATCAACGGCAACGGCAAAATCAAAAATCAACGGCAAAACAAAACGGGCGTCGCGGCTGTTGCCGGGACGCCCGTTGATATGGCTTCCTGCGCGACTAACGAGGAGAGGTCCTTCGCTGCGCTCAGGATGACGGCGGAAATCGCCGTCAGCTTAGTACATGCCGCCCATGCCGCCGCCGGGCATACCGCCGCCGGCTGCGCCCGCGCCCTTCTTTTCGTCTTCCTTGATGTCGGCGACGAGAGCTTCCGTCGTGAGCATCAGGCCGGCGATGGAGGCCGCGTTCTGAAGCGCGAGGCGGGTGACTTTGGCCGGATCGATGACGCCGGCGGTGACGAGGTTGCCGAATTCGCCGCTGTCCGCGTTGAAACCGAAGTTATCGTCCTTCGATTCGCGGATGCGGCCGACGATCACGGCGCCTTCGTGTCCGGCGTTGTGAGCGATCTGGCGAGCAGGTTCTTCGAGCGCGCGCTTGACGATATTCACGCCGATGGCTTCGTCGCCATCGAGCTTGAGCTTGTCGAGCGCGTTGAGGCAGCGAAGCAGGGCCGTGCCGCCGCCGGGAACGATGCCTTCCTCGACAGCCGCGCGCGTGGCATGCATAGCGTCCTCGACACGAGCCTTCTTTTCCTTCAGCTCGGTTTCGGTGGCCGCGCCGACTTTAATGACGGCGACGCCGCCGACGAGCTTGGCAAGCCGCTCTTGGAGCTTCTCGCGGTCGTAGTCCGAGGTGGTGTCCTCGACCTGCGTGCGGAGCTGCTTCACGCGGCCCTCGATCTCGGAGGCCTTTCCGGCGCCTTCGACGATCGTGGTGTTGTCCTTATCGATGGTGATTTTCTTGGCGCGGCCCAGATCTTCGAGCTTCACGTTCTCGAGCTTGATGCCGAGATCTTCCGTGATGGCCTTGCCGCCGGTGAGAACCGCGATGTCTTCGAGCATGGCTTTACGGCGGTCGCCGAAGCCGGGAGCCTTCACGGCAGCGCACTGCAGGGTGCCGCGGAGCTTGTTGACGACAAGAGTGGCGAGCGCTTCACCATCGATGTCTTCGGCGATGATGACGAGCGGCTTGCCCATCTTGGCGGTCTGCTCGAGCAGGGGAAGCAGGTCCTTCATCGAGCTGATTTTCTTTTCGTGGATCAGGATGCGGGCATCCTCGAGCGTGCACTCCATGCGCTCGGGATCGGTGACGAAGTAAGCCGAGAGGTAGCCGCGGTCGAACTGCATACCTTCGACCACTTCGAGCGTCGTCTCCATCGTCTTCGACTCTTCAACGGTGATGACGCCGTCCTTGCCGACCTTCTTCATCGCTTCGGCGATGATCGAGCCGATCTGCTTGTCGTTGTTCGCGGAGATCGTGCCGACCTGGGCGATCATGTCACCCTTGACGTCGCGGTGGAGCTTCTGAACTTCACCAACGGCGACTTCAACGGCGCGCTCGATGCCGCGTTTGAGAGCGGTCGGGCTGGCGCCGGCTGCGACGGTCTTCACGCCTTCGCGGAAGATCGCCTGCGCGAGAACGGTTGCGGTGGTGGTGCCGTCGCCGGCCACGTCGGAGGTCTTGCTGGCGACTTCACGGACCATCTGCGCGCCCATGTTCTCGAGCGGGTCCTGCAGTTCAATTTCCTTTGCGACGGTGACGCCGTCCTTGGTGATGATCGGCGCGCCGAACTTCTTTTCAATCACCGCGTTGCGGCCCTTGGGACCGAGCGTGATCTTGACTGCATCGGCGAGAATGTTGACGCCGCGCAGGATCGACTGGCGCGAATTCTCACCAGTTACGATTTGCTTTGCCATCTGTGTGTCTCCTATTTTTCTTCAACTTTTGGATTTCGTGCTCTGCTGTGCTGCTGGGATTTCGTCTGGCGCGCGCCCGGCTTCATCGAGCGAACGCCGTAGTTCGATTTGGTTGAGTTGAGTTACTTCTTGCCGCCGCCGGCCGCTTTGGCCGCGGGGCCGATCTTGGCGAGGATTTCGTCTTCCTTCAGGATCATGTATTCCTCGTCGTCGACCTTGATATCGTTTCCTGAGTACTTACCGAACAGGATGCGATCTCCGGGTTTCACGTCGAGGGGGATGAGTTCACCTTTTTCGCGACGGCCGCCGCCGACAGCGACGACTTCGCCCTCTTGCGGTTTCTCCTTGGCCGAGTCCGGGATGATGATGCCGCCCTTGACGACTTCCTTCTCCTCAAGCCGGCGAACCAGGACGCGGTCGTGTAGCGGTGTGATATTGACTGCCATTTGCAATTTCCTCCGATAGTGCGGTGAAGTTGGCTAGGGGAGGAGCGAAGGCCACCACGCCGAAAATTAGCACTCCTCGCCAGCGAGTGCCAATATAGCAAAGCTAAGGGGCGTGTCAAGGCAAAATCTTGCTAAAATATGACAACGCAACGCTCACATTTGTAGGTATGGCGTAACATATTGCAGTAGAAGGGTTTGTATCCGAGTGTGGCGCGTATTGAGCGAGGATTAATTTCGGAATAGAATCGTGGCACTGGCTGCGGGGCATCCGGTAAACAACAGCGGAACAATCTAAGGAGATCGTTGGCGACGCTCTTTTATTTACGGCTGGTTGGGCTGACGACGGGAACGGTGGTGTATTTGTTCCTGATCGCGCTGATTTTGGGGCACCGGCGGCCGCGGACGTTTGAGCGGCTACTGTTTTTCTTGGTGCTGGCGCTGTTCATGATTTATGCCGGCGGGCTGCTCGAGATGAACGCGCGCATCGAGTACGCGTTCGCGCCGGACGCGACGAGACTGCTCTATTCGCTGCTGATCACACTCGGGTTCCTCTTCGTGCCGGCGCTGATGGTGCACACGCATCTGCAGTTTTATGACATGGCGGCGCCGGCAACCGTGCCCCGATGGGCGAAGGTGCTCGTTTTGGCGCCGCTGTACGTTGCGCCGGCGCTTTCGTTTATTGTGACGTTCCTGGCGAGGAGGCCGCCGACACGCACCGGCGTGCGATTTGGGCCAAGATTCGGGCCGCTCGATCAGATTACGCCGCGAATGGTGCGGTTTTTTCCTTGGACGCCGGAGGCGACGTTTGTTTTTGTGGCGATACTGCTGAGCCTGGCGATCGACCTCGGCATTTTGAATTTGAAACCGAAGCTCGCGGATGCAGAGCGGCGATTTTTCAAATGGATGATTGGCATTTCGTCGGCAGCCATGGCTCTGCTATTGGCAACGCAACTCTATCGGCGGTTTCAGACGCCTCAGATCGAGACGTTGAGCGTGACGCTTATCGTCGTGAGCCTATTGCCGGGCGTGCTCTTCGGCTATTACGCGCTGCGGCACAATTTTCTGGATTTCGGGGAGCAACTCAATCTGGTTTATGCGCTTTCGGCGACGGTGCTGGCGCTGTTGTACCTGGCGCTGGTGCGGCGCGTGAGCGGATGGCTGGCGCCGGTCTTTCCGCAGGAAGCCACGGCGGCGGTGCTGCTTTTTGTGCTGATATTCCTGTTTGAGCCGGCGGAGCGGCTGATCGGGCCGGCACTGCACAAAAAATTCGGGGAGCGCGTGGAGCGTTTGCAGCGGCTCACCGCTGAGCTGCACGCCGAAGCGCGGGAGGGCGATGTGGATGCGCTGATCGCGTTCGCAGAGGAGCGGATTAAAGGCGAGTTTGGACTGGCGGCGGTGCGAATAACGCTAGCGGCGGAGGCGCCAGAAAAGCCGCTGAGGGCACCAGGAGGGTTGGGGCATTCGTTTGCAGCGCCTTTAGTGAAAGGTGGTGGAACCATCGGCAGATTGGAAGGGGCTTCTACTGGCGTGTATTTGACGGGGGAGACGACGGCGGCACTGGAATTTCTGGCTGAGCAACTTCCCGCGTTGATCGATCTGGCGCGATTGATTGAGGAAAAGGTGCAACTGGGGCGCGAGCTTGCCGAGCGCGAGCGGATGGCCCTGGTGGGGCAGATGGCGGCGAGCGTCTCGCATAATTTGCGGAATCCGTTGAGCTCGATGAAGACGATTTTGCAGGTGCAGCTGGAAAATCCGGAGTTGCCGAATGAGGTGCGACAGGATTGCGCGCTTGTGGTGGGCGAAATCGATCGAATGAGCGCGAAACTGACGCAGTTGCTGCAATTTTCGAGGCCTGCAACGAACGGGCAGCAAGTTGACGCGGTGCAGCTTGCGCGAGAAGCAGCGGAGCTGTTCCGGCGCGAGGCGGAACGGCGGGGAGTGCGTGTGCAATTCGAAGCGCCGGATGAGGAGATTTTTGTTCATGCGTCGGCAGATGCGCTGAACGAAGTGATCTCCAATCTTGTGCTGAATGCTGTTGAGGCGCAGCCGGAGGGCGGAGACGTGCGCGTAAGAGTAGACGCGAAGAACGGCGATCTCGAGATTTGCGTTCACGATGCCGGGCCGGGAATTTCTCATGAAGCGCGCGCGAGAATTTTTCAGCCGTTTTACACGACGAAAGCAACCGGAACTGGATTGGGGCTCGCAATTGTGCTGCGGCGCGTGGCGGAAATGGGCGGGACGGTCACGTGCGAAAGTCCGCTGGAAGGCGGACGCGGCGCGCGATTCCGAGTCCGCGTCCCTGAGGAAAAGCGGCCCGAGTCCGGCAGCGCGTAAGAACCAACGACCTTCCTATTTCGGAATCGCAACTGTGATGTTGCGAAATTGAAGACCGCCGGTGTGGTCGCCCTGGATGTAAAAGGGGCCGGGCTCGCCTTCGTTGGCATCGATGGCGCCGCCTGTGATGCCTTCGATTTCGCGCTGATTGATCTGCAGCGTGCCATTGTGCCATTCGGAAACAGTGCGGCCGACCAAAGTAATGTCAAAGCTTTCCCATTGTCCTGGAGTGCGGGCCGGCGTGGGAACGGGCGCGATGCGTCCGTAGATAGCGCCGATGCTGCGCTCGGGCGGATCAGCCTCGTAGTCGATTTGCATTTCGTAGCGGCCGCGCAGATAAAAACCGCTATTGCCGCCGTCAGGGCAGTTCACTTCGAAGTGGACTTTGAAGTCGTTGAACGTACGCGTGGTCTTTATGTTTGCTCCGTGGGCGTTGTTCACGAGGATGCCGTCCTTCACGACCCAATTATTGTGAGCGACATCGCCGAAGGGCTCCCAGCCCGTGAGATCTTTACCGTTGAAGAGAGGTTCGGGCTTGCTCCAGGCTTTCGGGGCAGGGCGGTCGATCGCCGGCGCGCGCGTGCCGCTGAGAGGCATCTTCTGATCGCCACGAACTTGAGAACCGGTCAGTTTGTCGCCCGCAGCGTCGAGTTCCCACATGGTGGCGGAGTGCGTGCCGTTGGCCGGCGCAACCGTGACGGAGATATGCGAGCCGTCAATCTTGAAGTCGTGGACGAGAATGACATTGCCGCCCGTCGGCTGGTACCAGACTTCGTTTGGGCCATGATTGTTGTAAACGGCGAGCCATGCCGCGCTGTTACCGCCATTTGCTGTGGGAATATTAAAGTCCCAACGGCCAAGAAATGGATTGGGCGCGCCTTG
>DATEME010000150.1:0-3137 GCA_035275865.1 Candidatus Acidiferrales bacterium
GCCTGATGGAAATTGCGGATATCTTCGTCTTGAATAAAGCAGATTATGAAAATGCCGCGCAATTCGAGGAGCAACTTCTCTCGGTTTTGCAACTCGCGCCGCCCCGCGACGGATGGACGCCGAAAATCGTGCGTACGATAGCCACAGAGGACAAGGGAATCGCTGAACTTGCGCGCGCGATCCAACTTTTTCGCGAGGCGCAGTCCGATCCGGGTATTCGTCGAGTACGAGAGGCCGAATATTGGAAGAATTGGCTGATTCGCGCAATTCAGCAAAGGACCATTGACGATATTGCAGAAAGCAATTCTGCGGGGCAGCGATTGAAGGAGATGGCATCCGCGGTCGCTTCGCGAAAGAAAGATCCCTATGCGGCGGCTGATGAACTCTATTCGAAATTGGGCCGCGAGCGGCGATCCGAGCCTGCCTGAGAGATCCGAGGAAAATCTTTGAAACTGGGCGATCTGGAATTTCACATCCTCTCCGATGGGCACATCTATCTGGACGGTGGCGCGATGTTCGGCATCGTCCCGAAGCCGCTCTGGGAGAAGAGAACTCCGGCCGACTCGCGAAACCGCATCAAACTTGGGCTAAATTGCTTTCTCATTTATGCCGCAGGCAAACGTATCCTGATCGAGACGGGCGCGGGCGGTAAATGGGATTCGAAGCGCCGCGATATTTACGGTCTTGACGGTCCGCGTTTGGCCGATCAGCTCCGCGACTATGCGATTGCACCGGGCGATATCGAGATCGTCGTGAACACTCACCTTCATTTCGATCACTGCGGCGGCAATACACGACTCGAAAACGACAAGATTGTGCCGACATTTCCGAATGCGCGTTATGTCTGCCGCAAAGGCGAGTACGAAAATGCGATGCACGTGAATGAACGGACGCGCGCCACTTATTTCGTGGAAAATTTCGCGCCGCTCGCAGAGACAAAGCAGCTGCAACTCGTCGGGACCGATACCGAGATCGTCCCCGGCGTGGAGTTGATCTGCACTCCGGGCCATACCGCCGATATGCTGGCCGTAAAGCTCTGCGGCGGAGGTAAGACGGCATTTCTGCTCGCCGATCTCGTACCGACGACGGCGCACCTTCCGCTGGCCTGGGGTATGGGTTACGATCTCTTTCCTTTGACAGTATTGGAAAACAAACGAAAATGGTTGCCGCGAATCGTGCGGGAGGAGTGGATCGCACTATTCGTTCACGATCCGCAAACGCCTGCGTGCTATCTGCGCGAGCGCAACGGCGCTCTTGTGCCTGAGCCAACGAAAATCGACTAGGAGCTTTCGAGAACGATGTCCCCAGCAAGAAAACGCAAGCACGCCGCGATCACGAAAGACGACGTCAGGATAGCCATAATCGGCGGCAGCGGCCTGTATCAAATGGCGGGTCTTAGCAACGCGCGGGAAGTTCGCGTGAAGACGCCTTTCGGCGATCCTTCCGATGCGATCGTGATCGGGACACTCGAGGAGAAGCGGGTGGCATTTCTCGCTCGACATGGCCGCGGACATCGGTTCACGCCAAGCGAAATCAACTATCGCGCAAACGTCTACGCGCTGAAAATACTCGGTGTCGAGCAGGTGATTTCCGTAAGCGCGGTGGGTTCGTTGAACGAAAAATATCCGCCGCTCGATTTCGTGGTCCCCGATCAGTTTTTCGATCGCACGCGCGGCAGAATCGCCACGTTTTTCGGCGGAGGAATCGTCGCGCACGTCGGCTTCGACAAGCCGACCTGCCCGCGACTTTCCGCGCACATGGCCGCGGCCTGCGACTCCATCGGAGTGAAGGCGCATCGCGGCGGAACGTACGTTTGCATGGAGGGGCCGCAGTTTTCGACGCTCGCCGAATCGCAGTTTTGTCGGAAGCAGGATTTCGACGTGATTGGAATGACTAACCTCACCGAAGCGAAGCTCGCACGCGAAGCCGAGCTCTGCTACGCCACGTTCGCCATGGTTACGGATTTCGATTGCTGGCATCCGCAGCACGATTCCGTCACGCTTGACGAAATCATCGCCAATATGGGCAAGAACGCGGAAAATGTGCAGCGAGCCATTCGTGAAGTCGTTCGCGCGCTAGGCGAGGAACGCGCCTGCAAATGCGCGTCGGCGCTCGCGCACGCGATTATGACCGACCGCAAAGCGATTCCTGCTGCGGCTAAAAAGCGGCTCGCGCCGATCATCGGCAAGTACATCTCGTAAGAAGAAGCCACATCACAGGAGAAAAGAATGTCTTTACTCGTCGTGGGTTCTGTCGCGTTTGATGCGATCGAAACGCCGTTGGGAAAAGTAGACCGCACGCTGGGAGGAGCGGCCAGCTACTTTGCCTTGGCCGCAAGTCATTTCACTCCGGTCCGTATTGTGGCCGTCGTCGGTGAGGATTTCACGAAAAAAGAAGAGGCCGTCTTTCGCGGGCGCAAAATCAATCTCGACGGTCTTGAGCGCGCGGCTGGGAAGTCTTTTTTCTGGTCTGGCCGCTACAGCACGAACATGAACGAGCGGACGACGCTCGCGACCGAACTGAACGTTTTTGCGAACTTCCGGCCCGCGCTACCGGATTCTTATCGCGATTCGCAATTCGTTTTTCTAGGCAATATCGATCCCACGTTGCAGCGCTCAGTGCTACAGCAGATGAAGCGCAAGCCGAAAGTCGCCGCCCTAGACACGATGAACTATTGGATCAGCGGCACTCCCGAAGCCCTTCGCCAGGCGCTGAAGGATATTCACATCCTCATGATCAATGACGATGAGACGCGCCAGCTTACCGGCGAACACAATCTCCTCCGGGCGGCGAAAGCTGTTTTCAAAATGGGACCACGAACGCTGGTCGTGAAGCGCGGAGAGCACGGCGCGCTGATGATCCACGAGAAATTCATTTTTTCCGTTCCCGCGTTTCCTCTTGAAGAGGTTCACGACCCGACCGGCGCGGGCGATAGTTTTGCGGGTGGCTTCATGGGCTATTTGGCCAGCATCGGCCGTATCGATGAACGCACTCTACGTTCGGCAATGGTTTACGGATCGGTGGTCGGCAGCTTCACGGTCGAACGTTTTGGCGTCGAACGCCTAGCCAATGTTACTCGTCGCGAACTCGTAGCCCGCGCCCGCCGCTTCTCAAAGCTCACAGCTTTCAAGCTTTAG
>DATEME010000151.1:0-4645 GCA_035275865.1 Candidatus Acidiferrales bacterium
GGTTTCTTCTGTATGCAAGCCCTTACGAGTCAGGTATGCAAGGCTGATCAGGTAGAATTTGAAGCCTATGGATGAAATGAACCTTTATTCGATGATCGGTGAGGACGGGTTCGCGCGACTGGTCGCGGCATTCTACAGACAGGTGCCGGACGACGATATTTTGAGCAAGATGTATCCTCCGGACGACCTAGCAGGTGCGGAGGAACGGCTGCGCGATTTCCTGATTGGCCGGTTCGGGGGTCCCCAGCGGTACATCGAGCGGCGAGGGCATCCGCGGCTGCGGATGCGGCACGCGCCTTTCCATATCGATCAGGCGGCGCGTGACCGTTGGATGGCCCTGATGGGGCAGGCGTTTGCCGAGGCCGCATTGCCTGCCGAGGCGGAGGCGTTTTTGCGTGAATTTTTGTCGCAGACGGCGACCTTTATGATAAATCAGGCCATCTGACCCGAGCGCTTTGGTCTGAGCGAGCGGCATTCGTTGTTACGGAGATCGGGCTCGATGAATAGGCGGGAATTGCTGAAAATATCGTCTGCGGCGCTGCTTCCGGCCGTGGCGTTTCGCGAGGCGAATGGGCAAGGCGGGCCGCAACAGGTCGAGCGCTGGGAAATCTTTGAACTGACGCTCGACGGCCCTGCAGTGGGAAACCCATTCGTCGATGTGACGTTTGGGGCTACTTTCGAGGCCGGGAACCGCAAAATCAAGTGCTCCGGTTTTTATGATGGCGCCGGCAAGTACAAAGTGCGGTTCATGCCCGACGAAACCGGCGCATGGAGTTACACGACCGCGAGCAATCGCGCCGAACTAAACGGGCAAACAGGAAAATTCGAATGTGCCCCGGCGCGCGCGGGAAATCGCGGGCCGGTGCGCGTCCGCGACGGATTTCATTTCGGCTATGAAGACGGCACGCCGTTTGTCGAGTGCGGAACGACGTGCTACGCATGGGCATTTCAGCCAGAGCAGACGCAGCGGCAGACGATCGAGACGTTGCGAGCCTCGCCGTTCAACAAGCTGCGCATGTGCATTTTTCCGAAATGGTATCGATACAATCGCAGCGAACCGCCCGCGTATCCCTTTCCTCGCAATGGAGAGACGAACGATTTCTCCAGGTTCAATCCCGCGTACTTCCAGCATTTCGATGATCTGATCGCACAGCTTCGCTCGATCGGCGTACAGGCCGATCTGATTCTTTTTCACCCCTACGACAAGTGGGGCTACTCGTCGATGCCGGCGGATGTGGACGATCGCTACTTGCGCTACGTGATCGCGCGCTATGCGGCGTACCGAAATGTATGGTGGTCGCTGGCGAACGAGTTCGATCTGCTCAAGGAGAAGAACAATTCGGATTGGGATCGCTTCGCGCGAATCGTCACGGACGAAGATCCGTACGGCCATCTGCGATCCGTACATTATTCGCGTGTGATGTACGATTACAGCCGCGTCTGGTGTACGCATGCGGGCGTGCAGTCGTATGCATTCGAAAAGGCGTCCGACTGGCGCACGGATTGGGCCAAGCCCGTCGTCTTCGATGAATGCCAGTACGAAGGAAATATCCCTACGAATTGGGGAAGCATTACGGGCGATGAACTTGTCCGCCGTTTCTGGGCAGCTACGGTGCGTGGTGCGTACTGCGGCCATGGCGAGACGTATCTCGATCCGCAGGATGTGCTGTGGTGGTCGAAGGGAGGCGTGCTGCGCGGAACGAGCCCGCCGCAGATCGCCTTTCTTCGCAAGCTGCTGGAGGAGACGATTGCCGTAGGGCCGGGGCCCATTGGATTCAATTTTGAAAGCGCGTCGTTCGGAACGCGGGCTAGACGCGCAAACAATTACGTGCTTTTGGTTTATTTTGATGTGCATTCACCGGCGCAGGCGTCGATTGATCTGCCCGCTGGATTTACGTATCGGGCGGAATATGTGGATTCGCTGAAAATGACGCGAACTCCGATCGGCGACAACTATTCCGGCACCGCTGAGCTGAAACTGCCGGGGACGCCGTTCGGTTCGATCTGGTTTTACCGCAAGGGAGAAGCGTAGGCGCATCGTTGCGGCGCGAATGGAGCGTGAGATGAAGATTGGCGCGATTTCGTATCTTTGGGCGGAAGAGTTTGGCGTGGAGCACTGCGGGATTCTGCCTCGGCTGAAGGAAGCGGGGCTGGATGGAATTGAAATTGGCATTCTCGCGCCTGCGTCGTTTCCCGCAAAGGCCATTCGCCGCGAGCTGGAAAAGACGGGGCTCGAATGCACCACGTGCGCTGTGATTCCTCCCGGCGCGAGTCTTATTTCCGACGACGCCGAGCAACGGCGCAAGGCACTCGCGCATTTAGAAGAGTGCATCAAGCTGGCTGCGGATGCGGGCTCGCGGATATTGGCCGGGCCGATGTATTCGCCGGTGGGATATTTCTCGCGAAGGCGTCGAACGGCAGACGAATGGAAGCGCGGCGTAGAAGGCTGGCAAGAGCTTGCACCGATCGCCGCGAAGAACAATATGCCGATCGCCATCGAACCATTGAATCGCTTCGAGACGTATTTTCTCAACACCATTGCCGATACAGCGGAGTTTTGCAACGACGTCGGCGACGAGAATGTGGGGCTCTTGACGGATACGTTTCACGCCAATATTGAGGAGAAGTCGATCGGGCGCGCGTTGCGGCAAGCTGGAAAGCATCTGAAGCACGTTCATACGTGCGAAAACGACCGAGGTATCCCAGGAACGGGAAACGTCAACTGGCCGGAATTTTTCGAGACAATCAAGGCGTTGAGCTACGACGGCTGGATGGTGATCGAAAGCTTCAGTTTCAGCATGGGCCAACTTGCGGCGGCCGCTTCCATCTGGCGGGATATCGAGCGCGATCCGGAATCGGTCGCGTTCGACGGCGTGAAATTCCTGAGAAAAATGATCGCCGCGTGAACAGGCCTAGCGGCGAATAATAGCAAGCAGCGCGGCGGGCTTAATGGGCTTGGCCAGGATTTCGAAGTCATGTCCGCGCTGACGCGCGTCCTTGAGCAAGTCGAGCGTGGCAGCCTGGCCAGAAAATAAAATCACGCGGCACTTCGGAAAAAGGGCATTGATCTGGATGCCGACTTCGATGCCGTTGAGGCCTGGAAGAATCACGTCGCTGAGGACGATATCCGGATTGAAGATGCGAGCCAACTCGACCGCCCCGTCGCCTGTAGAAGCGGCCATGGCTTCGTAGCCTTCGCCCTTTAGGATTTCAACGAGGGTACCGGCGATCCGGGTTTCGTCGTCCACGACGATCACTCGCGCGCCGCGCGCGCCGCCAGTAGACTCGCGCAATTCCGGCTGCCCGTCGGGCCGCGGAAAATCGGGCGGCGGCGCCTCAGGAAGCGGCAACAAAATGCCCAGGGACGCTTGCATCATACGGAAGGAGTTGCTCCGTTCCCAGGCGTGCCGGCAATCGGGGGTCGAGGGTTCGACTCATCCTGCGGCAAAAAGACCGAGAAGACCGTCCAGCTCTTATCGTTATCGACTCTGCTGCGCACGTGAATATGCCCGTTGTGCTTGGTGACTAAATTTTGCGTGAGCCAGAGGCCCAAGCCTGTGCCTACATCTTTTTTGGTGGTGTAAAACGGCTCGAAGATCTTCGTCATCTGCGACTTTTCGATTCCGCAGCCGTCATCCATAACACTAACACGAACTCCGGAAGCCTTTCCAGAGGCTCCGTCGTGCACTGTCGATGTTTTAATGCTGAGATGGCCGTCCTGTTGCATCGCCTCGATCGCATTGGCAACGAGGTTGGCGAAAATCTGTCGAAGCTCACCCGGATAACCGAGAATCCCGGCCGCCGCTTCATAGCGCTCTTTGATCGAAATATTCTTGAACTGAAGCTTGCGACTGTAAAGCTCGAGTACGTCGTGCAGAACGTTTCCGATATTGACCTGCACGGGCGTGGTCGTATCGCGATAGAAACCCAGCGTGTGCTTTGTGATTTCGGCAATGTGATCGAGTTCCTGGTCCGCGATGGCCAGGTACGATTCGGATTTTGCGGGGTTCTTGCGCGCCAGATAAATCAGATTGGTGAGCGCTTCAAGAGGGTTGTTAATCTCGTGCGCGATGCTGGCTGCGAGGCGGCCCGTGGCCGCGAGTTTTTCCGTTTGACGAAGCGCCTCTTCCGAGCGGCGCTGCTCGGTCACGTCGGTGTTCGTGCCGAACCAGCGAACAACCTTGCCTATGCTGTCGCGAACCGGAACGGCCATCGTAAGGAAATCGCGGAACATGCCATCTTTGCCGCGCAGCGGGAAAATCATCGTGAACCGCTGCCCGGTCTTTATGGAAGAGGTCCATTTCTCCATCACTTCCGGAAGGCGGGCCGGATCGTGCACGGACTGCCAGCCCCAGCCCATCATCTCTTCGGGCGAAGCGCCCGTATATTCGTACCAGCGGTGGTTGTACCAGGAGATCGCTCCATCGGCTTCCGCAATCCAAGTCAGCTGGGGAAGCGAATCTGCCAATGTGCGGAACTGGCGCGCACTTTCCTGCAGCGTGGTGTCGCGAATCTGGATCTCCGAGAGCATTTCGTTGAACGAGCCGATGAGAAAGGCGATTTCGTCTTCCGTTGACGTGGGCGTTGCGCGCAAAGCGTAATTTCGATCGCGCGAAATAATGCGCGCAGTTTCGGTGAGTCCGAT
>DATEME010000152.1:0-6295 GCA_035275865.1 Candidatus Acidiferrales bacterium
GCCAGCCACGTCGTGGTAAAACTAGGTCAAGACGAGTCGAAAGTTTTTCTCGTCATTGATGATAACGGCCGTGGATTCAGCTTTTCCGGGACTTATAGCAGCGAAGAACTCGATAAATTGCGGCTGGGTCCAATTTCAATAAAAGAGCGAACAAGGGGTGTTGGGGGCACTCTGACAGTGGAGTCGAATCCCGGCCACGGGGCACGGCTAACCGTTGAAATCCCATTGAATTGACATGACGAAAACGAAACAGGCGATTCGGATCCTGGTGGCGGACGACCATGCCATCTTTCGCGACGGTCTCCGCAAACTTTTGGAAGGGGCTGACGACGTTCAAATCGTCGGTGAAGCGGCAAACGGCGTCGAATGCACGAAGATGCTCGCTAAGTTGAAGCCGGATATTCTTCTGCTTGACCTTCGCATGCCGGAAAAGGACGGTCTGGGCGTTCTCGAAGAAGTGAATTTTGACACGACGGGCACGCGTGTGATCGTACTTACGGCGGCCGAAGACGATCGCGACGTGGTTCGCGCGATGAGACTGGGCGCGCGCGGTGTAGTGCTAAAGCAATCGGCAAGCGACCTGCTTTTGAAGAGCATCCGAAAAGTTTCTGACGGCGAAATTTGGCTCGACAACCGCATGACCGCGGAGGTCATTGACGCATTCAAGAAATCAGCCGAAGCGGGTTCCCGCCGCGAGAAGCCGTTGCTGAGCGACCGTGAAAAGGAAATCGTGCAGCTTGTCGCGCAAGGCTTTCGCAATCGAGAAATCGGCGAAAAGCTTTTCATCAGCGAACAGACAGTGAAAAATCACCTTCACAATATCTTCGATAAACTCGGCGTTTCCGACCGCCTCGAATTGGCGCTTTACGCGATCCATCACCGCCTGATCGATCAGGCTTGATCGCCGTCAGGCGTGCCGAGTTTCTTAGCAAAACGAGCCATTTGTCGTAAGTACCACGTATTGCGCCATTTAGGCATCTGACCTGCCTAGTACTTCTGTACCGAAAGTTCCTTTTAGAATTGAGCCTCTCGCTCTATTGGTTACAATCGGCATGCCATTTATTCTGTACGCGTCTCAGAGAGCAGGAGGATGCAGTGACACTGAAAGAACGGCGAGCGGCCCGGCGTTTTCTCATGCGCCTCCCGCTGACGGTCCGCTGGACCGATGAAGCAGTCGTAGGCGAGGCAGCGACGGAATCCCGCGAGGTAAGCTCCCGGGGCCTCTACTTCCATCTGCCGAAAGGATTGAAGAGCGGTTCGCCCGTGGAGATTGTGATGACGCTTCCGCACGAACTGACTCAAGCCGGCCCTGTGCGTGTGAGGTGCCTCGGCCGGATCCTGCGTTCGAGTCCGGAGTACTCGGGCGAAGTCGGAGTTGCAGCCGCGATCGAACGATACGAATTCATGCGCAATGGCGAACACGCAGCCTGACGCATAACGGTTTCTTGCCCAAACCCTGCGGAGATGGGTGAGAAAATGCCGGGCGGTTCGGGTCCCTCAGCCGGTGCCGCCCGGACGATTTTTTGAAATTTGTCAAGAATTGCAACCTTTCGCCCGTATCCGGTAAAACCTGTATGCCCCGCCGCTTTATCCCGTGATAATATTCGGGTTGTACATTTTTCCTTTGCCACCCGGCCCGCGGCTGCCGACGCCGACATGGTCCCGTCAGCCGTCTCAGCGTTGAGTGTGCTTCCAGGGAGTCCGTGTGAAACTCAGCGTTCGGCTAATCGTCTCGCTCGTTATCGGCATGGCAATCGTTACGTTTCTGATTGCGCGTAGCCAAGTGCGCTCCGTCAAGCTTGGCATGCGAGCCGACTTGCAGCGGCGCGCCGAACTCCTGGCCGAAAGCCTTCAGGAAATCGTCGAACCCGCGCTCGTGAAGCACTCCCATGACCAGTTGCGCCACATCGTCGACCGCTTCGGCAATCGCCAGCAGCTCGAGGGACTGATTGTCTATGACGAGAAGGGCGTAATTCTCGCCGAAAGTCCCAGCATTCTTAGCCATTTCACTCCGCCGGCGCTTCCTCTAGAGAAAGTTAAGGCGGACGCGGCCGGCATCAGCCAAACAATTCGCATCGATGGGCGCGAGACGGAGGCGTACTACCTGCCTTTGCTCAATGATACCGGCCTGAACGGCATCCTTGCGATCTTCTACGACGCCAGTTACATCGAAGCCCAAAGCAACACGATCTGGCGCGACACTTTGTGGCATGTACTGGCCGAAGCACTTCTGATTCTCATCGCATTTGCGCTGATCTTTCGATGGACGATCGTACAGCCGCTTTCGAAAACCGCTGCGTGGATGCGCGAATTGCGCACCGGCCGCGTAACTCCGCCCCCGAGGCTCCCCAATGAAGATTTTCTTCTGCCATTTTCGAAAGAAGTTGTCAACTTAGCTCACAGCCTGGCGGAAGCGCGCGCGGCCGCCGAGTATGAAGCGCGCCTGCGCGAGACGGGCGAGTCGCATTGGACGCCCGAGCGCTTGCGAGCCATCGTGCAGAGCCGCCTTCTCGGGCCGCTTTTTGTCGTATCGAACCGGCAGCCTTACGCGCACGTTTACCGCGGGAAAACGATCGAAGCGCAGGTGCCGGCGAGCGGACTGGTCACGGCGCTGGAGCCTGTGTTGCGCGCGTGTGACGGGACATGGATTGCGCACGGCTCCGGAGACGCGGATAGCAGCGTCGTCGACCGTCACGATCGGATTCGCGTGCCGCCCGATCATCCCGAATACACCCTTCGCCGCGTTTGGCTCAAACCCGAGGAAGAGCAGGGATATTACTTCGGCTTTGCAAACGAGGGCTTGTGGCCCCTTTGCCATATTGCCCACACGCGGCCCACTTTTCGCGCGTCGGATTGGGAAAGCTATCAGGCGGTGAACCAAAAATTTGCCGAGGCCGTTCTCGAAGAGATGGACGGAGCCGAGAACGCGCTTCTGCTTGTGCAGGATTACCATTTCGCGTTGCTGCCGCAGATGATAAAAGCGCTGCGGCCCGACGTGCGCGTTGCGATTTTCTGGCATATTCCGTGGCCGAATCCGGAAGCGTTCCGCATTTGCCCATGGCAAAGGGAGGTGTTGGACGGCTTGCTGGGCGCTGACCTTATCGGATTCCATATTCAGGCGCATTGCAACAATTTCCTGGAAACCGTCGATGCTGCTTTGCAATCGCGCATCGACTGGGAGCGGTTCGCCGTAAAGCGCGACGACCACACGACCTTTGTGCGTCCATTTCCGATCAGTGTCGACATGCGTGAGTCGCCGATTCCCGAGGAAACGCGTTCTCCGTACCAGATTCGTGCGGAAATTCTCAAGAATTTGGGCATCAGCGCCAGGTTCCTTGGAGTGGGCGTCGACCGTCTCGACTACACCAAAGGCATTATCGAGCGCTTCCGTGGCGTCGAGCGCTTTCTCGAGAAAAATCCCTTCTACGTCAAGCATTTCACGTTCGTGCAGATCGGCGCACCGAGCAGGTCGAGCATCCCTCGCTATCAGGACTTCACGGCGGAGGTCGAGAGGGAAGCGGGACGAATCAACGAACGGTTCGGCGCGAACGGCTGGAAGCCCATCGCGTTGCTCATTCGCCATCATAGCCACACGGAGATTCTGCCTTACTATCGTGCTGCGGATTTGTGCATGGTCACGTCGTTGCACGACGGGATGAATTTGGTCGCTAAAGAATTCGTGGCTGCGCGAGACGACGAGCAGGGAGCGCTGATACTGAGTCAGTTTACGGGCGCGATGCGCGAGTTGCCCGATGCCCTGATTGTGAATCCGTACGATACAGAAGCGCTGAGCGAAGCGATCCGCGTTGCGCTCGAGATGGATGCGGACGAGCGCCAGATGCGAATGCAGAGAATGCGGCGCACCATTCGCGAGAACAATGTGTACCGCTGGGCCGGTACGCTCATCAACGAGTTAGCGGAAATCCGCATCGACGACTCGGAAATCGCTCTGAAACAGGAAACTCGATGACCGGAGGACCCCGGGCTTGACCTCGATTCGGCGGCCACGGCGCTCAAACGCGACGCGCAGTACGGCAAAAATCGATTCCCTAAAAGCACCGCACGATCCCCGTTACGCATTTCGCGCATTTCACGAGATCGTGGCGCAGCTCAAAGAAAAGAAAACGCGCATCCTTCTGCTGGATCTCGATGGCACGCTCGTCAGGATACGTAAACGCCCGGAAGACGTGCGCGTCTCCAAGAAAGCCAAGGCACTCTTGGCGCGGCTGGCGTCCCTGCCGAATACGACGGTAGCGATCCTAAGTGGAAGGAACGTGCAGTCGCTTAGAAATCTCGTCGACATTAAAACCATCCGGTACTTCGGCTTGCATGGCGCCGAGCGCGGCGGAAAAGCGGCCCGTATTCGTGGCGAACAGCGTCAGGCGTTGCGAGAAGCCAAGCGAAGCGCCCGGCAGAATCTGGCTGAGTTACCGGGGATAAATGTCGAAGACAAAGGGTACGGCTTCACCGTTCATTATCGCCAGGCCGAGCCAGCAGCAATCCGTCGAGCAGATCAGGCGCTGCAGGCCATCATGGCTCCCCAGCGGCACGACCTGCACATGCTGCACGGCAAAAAAGTATGGGAAGTGCTTCCTCTACAAATTCCGGGCAAAGGGGAAACGATGAAAAGGGTCGTGGCCGATTCTCCGGCCGCCGCCCTGGCATACATCGGTGATGACGAGCCAGATGAACCTGCTTTTGCCGCGCTTGCTGGTCATGTGACGATCCGCGTGGGTGAAAATCCGCAAACGCACGCCCGGTTTTTTTTGAAGAGCCCGGGTGAGGTGCTCCGTTTCTTGACAATGCTCGAAAGGGAATTGCGGAATTAACTAAGCGCCTAGATATTCCCGCAAGATACGCAACATGCGCCGCAGCGGTTCAGCCGCGCCCCAAAGCAGTTGATCCCCAACGGTGAAAGCGCCCAGGTAATCAGGACCCATTTTTAGCTTGTGAATTCGCCCGACCGCCACGTTCAGCGTACCCGAAACGGCCGTCGGCGTAAGGCAGCGCACGCTGGAGTCTTTGTTGTTTGGGACGACATGCATCCATTCGTGAGCGCCCGACAGCATCGACTCGATCTCGCCGAGCGGCATATCGCGCTTTAGCTTGAAGGTGAGCGCCTGGCTATGGCAGCGCATCGTTCCCACGCGAACGCAAATTCCATCGACGGGCACAGGGGGATTGAGGGCTAGGATCTTGTTCGTTTCCGAGATGCCTTTCCACTCCTCCTTCGTTTGTCCGCCGGGCATCTCTTTGTCAATCCAGGGAAGGACGCTTCCCGCGAGAGGTGCGCCAAATTCCGCAGTTGGCAACTTCGGTGACCGCTGAACCTCCAGCAGGAGACGATCAGCTTCGAGCGCATTCTCGGTGGCCGATTCGCGATAGGGTTCTGTGAGATTCGACATTTGCTTGATCAACTCAAGCATTTTGGCGGCACCCGCGCCCGAGGCCGCCTGATAGGTCATCGAAGTCATCCACTCGACGAGTCCCTGCTTGAAAAGTGGGCTGACCGCCATCAGCATCAGGCTGACCGTGCAGTTTCCACCGGCAAAAGTGCGCAGGCCATCCGTCAATCCCAGGCGAATCACATCAAGGTTAACGGGATCCAGAATGATGACGGAATCATGGGCCATGCGGAGCGTGGAGGCGGCATCGATCCAATAGCCCTTCCAGCCGCTCTTGCGAAGGGGCCCGTAGACCTCGGTCGTGTATTCGCCGCCTTGACAGCTGATGATTACTTCGCACGCGGCGAGGTCTCCGAGCGCGCCGGCGTCCTTCAAAGCGGAATGGCTCGATTCGGGAGGCGCCGCGCCGCCGGCATTGGACGTCGAGAAAAAGATCGGTTCAATGCCCTCAAAATCGTGCTCCTCGCGCATCCGCTGCAGGAGCACGCTTCCCACCATACCCCGCCATCCGACCAGACCTACGCGCAACATGTCTCCTCCGGGAATCCCACCATTTTAACCTGAAACGCCGCTGTTTCAGAAACGGTCAAGAACGAAGGCGTTGCGCTGAATTTTTGCAAAATTCGGTGCATTTAATGCGCTGTCGAGATTAGAATACGAGGCCATCGAAGGCGGTTCCGCAGGCGACCGCTGTCACAGCAGCGGTGCTCGCTGATCGGGCATACAAAGGTTGAATATGACGGAGATCGATTCTTGATTGTCGGTGTCGTGAAGGAGAGTTTTCCGGGTGAACGACGCGTTGCACTGATACCGGCCGTCGTCCCCAATTTGGCGAAGGCCGGACTCGAAGTTATGGTCGAAACCGGCGCAGGCTGGCAGGCCGGCTATCC
>DATEME010000153.1:0-29588 GCA_035275865.1 Candidatus Acidiferrales bacterium
CGCATTTTTCATCGCGGACCGTGCGGCATCGAGCAGCGGTTGCCAGCGAGCATTTATCTGGTCGGGCATGGGCTGCAATCCTATGATTGCGAGACGCTTAAGCGTAGTAAGATCGGTCTCCAATGTCGAGAATAAACTCCCAGGATTGGCGCGATGTCGCGCGCATTATCGAGCACACCCTGCTCAAGCCAGAAGCCACGCCTCAGCAGATCCGGCAATTGTGCAGCGAAGCGCGCGAGTACGAATTTGGCGTGGCGATGGTCAACGCGTGCTACGTCGATCTGGTGCGATCGTGCCTTGAGGGCAGTGAAACCAAAGTAGGCGCCGTGATTGGCTTTCCGCTTGGAGCCACGCTGACCAGCGTCAAGGTCTTCGAAGCTGCTGAAACGATTGGGCTTGGGGCACAAGAAATCGACATGGTTATTAATGTGGGGGAGCTGAAAGGCGGAAACCGCGATTTTGTTCTCTCCGATATTCGCGCTGTTGCCGAGGCGGCGCACGCGAAGAAAGCGCTGCTGAAAGTGATCATCGAGACGATTCTGTTGAGTGAGGACGAAAAGCGGATCGCCTGCGAACTGAGCGAGCAGGCTGGCGCAGATTTCGTGAAGACGTCCACCGGTTTTCTTGGGGGCGTTGCAACTGCTGCAGATGTGGCGCTTATGCGGCGGACGGTGAAAATCGGCGTGAAGGCTTCGGGCGGAATTCGCAGCGCGGCGGATGCAAAAGCAATGATCGAAGCCGGCGCGGACCGGCTGGGCACAAGCAGCAGCGTGAAAATCATCCGCGAAATGCGCGGCGAAACCGCCTAGCGGCGCTCGAAGAAATTGGCGCAAATTGCGTCAAAAAAGGAACGCAAAAAGCCACTTAGACCGGCTTATAAGCGCTTAATGAGCCACAAGAATGTCAATTTGGCGCCATAAAAAGCGATAAGAATGAGACCGGCAAATCGCTGCCAAGGCGAGCGTCTAGAATTCATCTCGATGAGGAGCCGTGCCGCTCTGCGACGGGCTTGGCTGGCTGCGCTGATTATTTTGGCCGCGTTACCGGTCTGTGCCAGTCCCAAGGCTCGACCCCAGACGCGGGTCGCACGAGTGCGGCCGGCAGGGGAGCGCCCGAAGGCGGCTTTATCGGAGGGCGAGGCGCGCGCCGGGCGCGAACTCGAGTCTGTGCGACGGAATCCGTTGAAGCTCTATGCCTTTCTCTATCGAATGCCGAAGGGTGGAGACCTTCACAACCATTTGACCGGTGCGGTTTACGCCGAGACCTGGATTCGGGATGCCGCCGAAGATCATCTGTGCGTCGATACACCTACTAACACGCTCGTCAAGCCGACTCCGACCGGCTGTGAGACAGGGCAAGTTCCGGCAGCGCAGGCTCCTGCGAATCAGACGCTTTACGACGCATTGATCGATGCGTTTTCAATGCGTGGCTTTGTGCCGACGCCGGGAGTGACGGGCCACGACCATTTCTTCGGCACATTCGGAAAATTTGCGGCGGTCGATCCTCGGCACACCGGCGAATGGCTGGATGAGGTGGCGACGCGAGCGGCGGCACAGAACGAGCAGTATCTCGAGTTGATGGACACGCCGCCGTTTACCCATGCGGCGGCACTGGCACACCAGATCGGCTGGAGCGACGATCTCGGCGCGATGCGCAATACACTGCTTGCGGCTGGGCTTCGCGACGAGATTGCGGTTGACCGAGCGCATTACGATCAAGCCGAGGCGCTGCGCAGTCAGCGAGAACGTTGCGGACAAGCGGATGCGAGGCCTGCATGCCGTGTGAAAATACGATTTTTGTATCAGATTTTGCGCGGATTTCCGAAGGAGCAGGTATTTGCGCAAACGCTGCTCGGCTTTGAAGTCGCGTCCGTCGATCCGCGCGTGTTGGGAATCAATTTCGTGATGCCGGAGGACGGCTACACCTCGATGTCGGATTACGCGCTGCACATGCGGATCGTCGGCTTCCTGCACACACTCTATCCGAAGGTGCACATCAGCTTGCACGCAGGCGAGCTTGCTCCAGGGCTTGTGACTTACGACGGCTTGTGCTGCCACATTCGGCAAGCGGTGGAAGTGGCGCATGCGGAACGAATCGGGCATGGAGTGGACGTGATGTATGAGGACCGTCCTTACGATCTGCTCGGCGAGATGGCAAAGAATCGCGTGATGGTGGAAATCAACCTAACAAGCAATGACGTAATTTTGGGAGTGAGCGGAAACGAGCATCCGTTTCCGATTTACCGCGCGTACGGCGTACCGGTGGCGCTTTCGACAGATGACGAAGGTGTTTCGAGAATCAACCTGACACATGAATACGTGCGGGCAGTCGAGGCGTATGACCTGGACTACGCCGACCTAAAGCAGATCGTGCGCGACAGCATTGAGCACGCGTTTTTACCGGGTGATGGTCTGTGGGATAAGCCGGAGGATTTCGGACACGCTGTGTCTGCATGTGCGAAGGACACGTTGGGAGCAGAGAAGCCTTCGGCAGGGTGTGGGGATTTTCTTGAGAAGAATGAGAAGGCTCGGGAGCAGTGGGAATTGGAGCGGCGATTCCGGGCGTTTGAGACGAGCGTTTCGAGCGCGCCTTAATTTCGAGTAACCGGAACATGAGAAGGCGGCCGCCTCAGAGCGCCGGCAAAACATTACCCCGGAAGTTGCTGGGGGAGCGCCTGCCGCTCATTTTTCCGCGGAAGCGCACGATTGCGCTGCTTTTATTCGCGCTGGCAATCCCGCTGGCAGTCTCGTTAGTCGCGTGCGGCGGGACGAGCGATCCACCTAAGGCGCCATCCGGTCACGGCACGCGAACCTATATCGTGACTGCCACTCCGACAGCGAGCGGGACGATAGCTGCGACGAATCCTGCGCCGGCAACCATTACAGTAACGGTTCAATAAACCGATAACACGCCGGTGCATCGCGCGCATGATCGGCCAACATACACGAGATTATCCGTTCGGGAAGCAAACGCCATCTTCCGCCGCCTCTGCATCGCTGCTTTGAAGGCAGCGTCGTGAGTGGGCTTCGAAGCGTCAGTCAAAAACCACGGTCTTTTTGCCGTATAGCAGAATGCGATTTTCGATGTGCCATCTCACTGCGCGCGAAAGCACCGCCCTTTCCAGATCGCGTCCCTTCTGAATCAGATCGTCCAGCGTGTCGCGATGCGAAATCCGGACCACGTCCTGCTCGATAATCGGGCCATCGTCGAGCACCTCGGTCACGTAATGGCTCGTCGCGCCGATGAGTTTCACGCCGCGCTCAAACGCCCGCTGGTGCGGGTGCCCGCCCACAAACGCCGGCAAGAACGAATGATGGATATTGATGATCCGGTGCGAAGGGTACGCCGCGATAAAGTCCGGCGAAAGAATCTGCATATAGCGGGCAAGAATCACGAGATCGATTCCATGCTCGCGAAGCAAACGAACCTCCTGCCGCTCGGCGTCATGCTTCGTTTCCTTCGTTATCGGAATCACGTGTAGCGGAATCTTGTAGAAGTCCGCCCATCGCTGCGCGTCGGGATGATTTGCAATCAGCAGCGGGATTTCGCATGCGAGCTCTCCCGTCTCGTGCCGGTAGAGCAGGTCTACAAGGCAATGCGTGTATTTCGAGACAAGGATTGCCACGCGCGGCCGGCTCGCCGAAAGGGCCACACGCCACTCCATGCGAAAGCGGTCTGCAATCGGCTGAAATGCCGCAGCGAACTCGCTCATGCCGATCGCGAATCCGTCCAGGTCCCACTCGACTCGCATCAAAAAGAGCTTCCGCTCGCGATCCTGGTGTTCGTCCGCGTGCAGGATGTTCCCGTTGGCGCGAAAGATAAAATCGGCGATCGAAGCCTCGATCCCTCTCTGATCCGGACAGCTCACCAGCAATATCGCGCTATTCGCCAAAATTCACCTTGCCGACGCGTGCCTACCCCTCGAGCAGCTTTGCCCAACCGGCAAAATGCTTCAAAGACGGCGCGTGCGTGTGATCCAGCTGCAGCGGCGTGATCGAAACGGCGCCTTCCAGAATTGCGGCGTGATCCGTTCCCGGTTCGACGTCCGCAGCCACTTTTTCTTCCGAAATCCAATAGTAATGTCGCCCGCGCGGATCCACGCCTGGCTGCAGCAGCGTCCGCGTGACTTTCGGGGATTGCCGCGTGATGCGTACAGGCCCGCCATTCCATTCTTGCGGAATATTTACGTTGAGGACGACTCCAGGCGGCAGGCCCTCTTTCAACACCAGAGGCACCAGCCGCTTCGCGAAGGCCGCCGCGGGCGAGTAATCGATATCGATTCTTCGAAACACGACGGAAAACGCGATTCCCGGCGTGGAATGCACGGCCGCCTCCTTTGCCGCGCCCACCGTCCCCGAATAATGCACGTTCTCGCCCAAATTCCCGCCGCGATTGATCCCTGAAACCACCAAATCCGGCTTGTCCGGGCCTTTTAGCATCGTGGTAAACGCGACGATCATCGCGTCTGCCGGCGTGCCTTCCACGGCATGCTCGCCTTCCAAAATCGTTTCCCAATACACGGGCTGCCGCAGCGTCAACGATTGCGAAGCCGCGCTCCTCTCATTCAGCGGGGCGACAATCGTGGTCCTCCCAAGCTCCCGCATCGCGTCCGCGAGCGCCCTCAGCCCGCGCGCATTTATCCCATCATCGTTTGTAACCAGAACATGTGCCATCGAAATGTGTCCTCAGGCGAGATTATCTGCGGAAATCGTCGCGCACTCCGCCGGTTGCGCGTCATTCGCGCAAGGTAGATTATCGCGAAAGTGAACCGATCGAGAGGATACTTTGTACGAACTTCGGGCCGGTTGAGTAGAAAATGAAGCCAGCCCAGTCTTAGATGGGGTGTTACTTCGTCATCGTCAGTCCGGCGACAGTGCCTTCGGTGTTGTGCGCGAAGCGAATTCCATAGACGCCGTCAGTCGATTTCAATTTCCCCGCGCCGACGACTTCGCCCTTTGGATAGCTCGCAACCTCCGCTCCGTTAATTGAGCAAGAGACTTTGTCGCTTGAGACAGTCATCGCGACTTCCTGCGTCACGGGAGATCCCGGACCGGCCGCTTTATGCACGGACGCGGCTTCCTCGCCCTCGCGTCCGTTCATCTGGAAGGGCGCCGGACCCATTCCCCGCACGATAAACCTGCCGTTGCCGTAGGCCGCGCAGTAAAGATACGTCGACTGCGGCGTACCCATGTCGTTCCCCGCGATCACGATGCCGTAAGGATGAGGGTGCGTGTTCAGATTCATAAATTTCGGCTCATTGAACGTTGCCTTCACCGTGTAATTTCCGCTCGCAACGTTTTTCGGATTCCAATACGTGACGGCTGGGCCTGTCGTCACCTGCAGCACGCCGCCCTCTTCGGTAAGCTTCGCGTCCTTTACGGACATGCCGCGCCCCGCCTCGCTCGCGTCAACTTCGCCCTGCCAGCCCGATGCGGAAATGCCGCCGTTTTCGATCGAGCGCGATTGATCCTGAGCCGGCGCGCTCGCTGCCGCACGGACCGCGTGAGCCTGCACAAGGAGAAGACCTCCGGCGCACAGCGCGCCAATCCCCAGCATTCCAATCTTCCATGTAATTTTCATACCGCCCTCCCGATCGCCTGGTGCACCACCATGCACAACAGGCAGCGTAATCGCACCACCACGATATCAAACTCCCATCGCTCGCGCCTAGGCTGTTGGTGGGCCCGCAAGGATTTGAACCTTGGACCAACGGATTATGAGTCCGCTGCTCTAACCGCTGAGCTACGGGCCCCACCCTTTTAAACCTCGTGATTTTATATTCATTTCGACCGACTTTGCAGCGAATTCAGACGGCCTGAAGCTATGCGCAACAAACTCGTATTCGAAGCGTGCCAGTCGTCGGCGCATATCAATTCCACTGTTCCACTGTTGATACCGTAAAGTCTGTAGTCCCTCGTAAGTAGGGAAGGAAGGCGCGATCCGTGAAGGAATTTCACGGGCCGATAGAACGGGGAGTCGGCATGTGAGGAGGTGGGGCTGGCATAAGTCTAATGAGGACCGTTATCTACGCACAACCGGGGAGTCTGGCAGCCCCCTTGCGTCCGTCCAGATGGTTGAACGTAGAAAAGGCATAGGGGAGGCGTCTAAGAGCGCCTCCCCACGGTTCATTTGCCATGCAGCCGCGAGGAGGGAGGTGCTGACTACTTTCGGCCATCCTCATCAGCCTGAGAAACGAAAGTCATTGAGGTCGCACTAAAATGGAAAAACCTTGGATGGATAGCTTGATGGATGCGCTCCAGGCGCCTCCCGCGAGAAAGCCTGCTCCCGAAGAACGTGTGTCTGAAGAGCCCCAGTTTAATAATCCTGTGCCTGAGCGACGGAATGTTTCCGCGCCCTTGTCCGATAGCTTCGGCGGCGGAATTGGCAACCCCTGGGCGCGTCCGGCGAGACCTCCGCTGGAATATGAAGGAAGCACTTACTGGAATGAGTCCCGGTCGGATCGACTTTTGGCGCACGCCCCGGCCGTTACGGTCGCGTTGCTTTTTGCGGTAGCGCTCGGAGCTTTGTGTTTTTTCTATAGAGTGCAAGTTGGTCGCTCGCTGGTTAGCTTGGGTGCAAAGATTTCCGGCGAGCCGCCGCAAGTATCCGCAATATCTCCCCCCAACCCTTCGACAGTCCCGCCCCTACCTCCGCCGCCAATGGAGTCCGGTTCACCTGAGCCAGCTGCTTCGTCCAATATTTCGCCTGCAGACGCAGATATTGCGACCAGCGCCCCCGCCGCTTTGCCTAAGAATTCTGAGACCTCTCCAGGCGGAAATTCGAAGGATAGAGCCGCTTCGGACTCGGGAGACGATTCGGTGCGGCCCTCGACGGGAAGGTTGCCTCCTCGAACTTCCTCGGACCTCGACAACGGTCAAGCCGACTTTCAGCTCGCTGACACGTCTCTCCACCAAGCCCGCACTCGCGAAGCGAAAGCCAGAGCGGCAGCACTGTTGTGGACAGCGGTGACAAAAGGAAGTTCCGATGCCGAGATAGAGCTGGCTGATGTTTATGGGCGGGGCGAGGGCGTTCGCAAAAATTGTCAACAGGCCCGCATTCTACTGGCTGCGGCACGCGACAAGCACAACGCGCTTGCGGGAAAGGAGGCAGCTGAACTGAGAGTGTATGGCTGCAGATAAAACCGCTGGGAAAGCGGCCCTTCTTGGTCTTACCGTGCTGGGCTGAGCCCCTGGTGCTTGATGATCGTCTCAAATCCACTCGTGCTTAATTCTTGTTTCGCTGCGTTTGCGGACGCCAGGTCGGGATACGGCCCCACGTCCACGCGATAGAAGGGATCGCCGTTTCGCGCGATCACAAACGCCGGAAAACTCTTCTTCTTCAAAAGGGTTGCCAATGCATCCGCATTTTCAGTGTGCGTCATCGCTCCGGCTTGCAGCAAAAATTGAGCATGCTTCGTTGTGGTTCCGGCTGGGTCGACAGCAGCTTTCTGCACCGCAGGGCTGTCTGTAACATCGGAATTCGGTGCAGAATATGTAACAGATGCAGCGGCTGAAGCGGTCGAAGCGGGTTGTGGGATTGGCGTCACCGTTCCGGTCATCTCTGCCGTGACCCTCAACCCAAGCGGTAGCTGTTCCTTCGAGGGTTTCAACTGCACGACGACATCGAGAACGTCGCGATCCGTTTTCTGCGAAGGGTCCTCGCCCAAGACGGACTTCGACTGCATCGCTTGCGATATCTCCACGACTTGGCCTTCAAATTTTTTGCCCGGGTATGCATCCGCTGTGACAGTCGCTTGCTGGCCCAATTTAACTCGACCGATATCGCGCTCATCCACCTCGGCTCTTACGCGGCGAACGGATTCGTCCGCAATGGTGAAGAGCGGTTGGGGAACCAGAGTGCTGTAGGATTCTCCGGCCTTCGTCAAAACCTTCAGGACGGTCCCCGAAATCGGTGCACGGACGTTGCATTTCTCGAGTCTGTCCATTGTCACGGCGACGTTCCGTTCCGCCGCCGTCACTTCCGCGTCTGCGCGTGACACGTCTTCCGGCAGAGGCTGTGCGTCCGTCAGATTCTGCTCGTCTTGAGCTCTTTGAAAATTAGCCTGGGCGACATCGAAATCCCGCTTTGCCTGATCGAACATATCGCGCGAAATTTCCGATTTTTGATAGAGCGCATCCATCCGTTTCAGGTGATCCTGCGCTTGCAACATCACCGCCTTCGCCGCATCCGTTGCCTGAGCGGCCGCCGCTCTCTCTTCCTCGCGGTTGCCGCGTAACAACCGGATCCGCGCCTGCCGCGCGCTATCGGCTTGGGCCTTCGCCAAATCGACTTGCGCGCTTATATCATCGCAATTTATCACGGCAAGAAGCGCGCCTTTGCTGACCTGTTGACCTTCGTCGGCGAACACCGCTTTCACAACCCCATCCGTCGCCGCGCCGACCGAAATCGTCTCGCTGCGTCCTTCCACGCGGCCCAGAGCGGCGAGCTGCACAACGGGGCCGGCCGTTTCGTGCGGCTCCACGCGCGTCGGCTGCTGCGCGGACCTGATCCATATGAAGAAAGGGACCAGTAAGGCCAGCCCCGCAACCGTGATGGCAATGAGCTTGCGCATTAGTTCAGCCGTTCAGCGACCTTTCCATCTCGCAATGAAACCACGTTCTCCGCAAAACCGCGAAGCCGCTCGTCGTGAGAGACAATCACCACCGTGCGTTGGCCAACGTCCGCAATGTCACGCAGGATTCCGGCAATCGCCTCGCCGGCTTTCGAATCCAGAGATGCAGTCGGCTCGTCGGCAAGCAGGATTTTCGGTTCGCGCACGAGCGCGCGCGCGATTGCCACTCTCTGCTTCTCTCCGCCGCTCATTTCGTCAGGCTTAAGATGTTTCTTGCCGCTCAAGCCGAGATCGTCCAGGTACTTTTCCGCTTTCGCCATAACGTCGCGCCTTCTCTTCCCGCAGACTTCCAGCGCAAGCACCACGTTATCTAGCGCGCTTAGCGAATCAAACAGGCGGAACGCCTGGAACACAAACCCAATATGTTCTCGCCGAATATTGGTCAATTCGTCTTCCGGTAGGCCCGTGATCTCTTTCCCGCTCACAAGCACGCGCCCGTCTTGCGGCTTGAGCAGACATCCGAGCACGGAGAGCAGCGTCGTTTTTCCGCTGCCCGAAGGCCCCATAATCAAAGTGACCGCCCCGGCCGGAAACGCCAGCGAAACATCCTTCAGCGCGCGGACCGAAGCCTCACCTTTTCCAAGCGTCACGTTGATTCCGTCCACCGATAGCTGGCAATCAGACACGGAACACTCTCGCCGGTTCCACCGACAGCGCCGTCCGAATCGAGACGATAGACGCAAGCACACACATCGCGAACGCCGGAACTAGAACGGCCGGGATCAACCAAAGCGGCAGATAGATCCACGCCACGGCCTTTTGCGCGAATTGCACGGCTGGTATCGCCAGCAATGCACCCAGGGAACCTCCCGCGACGCCGAAAGCCAGCGCCTGAGCGACGACGATGTTTGCGACAAATCCTTTCGAAGCCCCTAAAGCCTTCAGAGTGGCAAACTCCTCGAGGCGTTCCAACGTGGTGGCGTAAACCGTCTGCGATACGAGCACAAGCCCGATCAGAAATGCCAAAAAGGCAGCCGTGAGAATTGCGGCTCCGGCGCCCGTCTGGCCAACCCAGTAAAGCTGAGATCGGTGCTCGAATTCCGCGTGCGTCCAAACATTCACTTCCGGCAGCTCGGAGGCTAATTGGGCTCGCACGCCATTCACGTCGTAGGCTTTCGCAACTCGAACCGTTAAATAGGCGACTTTGTCATTCCCGAGTCCCGAATATCGCCCCGCATCTTCAAAGGAAGAAAACGCATAGGGCGATCCGAGAAAAGACGAGAAGCCGGTCACGGTGCTCGCGATATGCGCCCGCATGCCGTTTATCTCTACGTCCTGGGGCGTAGCGAAAATTTCCAGTTCGCGGGCGTTCGTTTCGTCCACGAGAATTGCTTCGGGCTCCGTTGCACGCAGCGAGCCCCGCAGGTACGGAAACGGAAAGATCGGACCGACGCTCGGATCGGCCCCGATCAGAACAACGATGCGCTGTTGCCCGTCGGGCATCCGGTAGGAGACGAAGCTGACTGACACTCGGCTCACTGACTCGACTCCCGGAACTCCCTGCGCAATGTCCTTGAAACGGCCATCCATCGTCGACGCAAAATCAAAGCAAACCACGCCGCGCGGTGTGATCCAGAGGTCCGAATCAGTGGCGTTTATGATTTTTCCCGCCGCCTTTAGAAAGCCGATCAACAAGCTGCCTTGAAAGATCATCAGAAACACGGCAAACGCCACGCCCAAAGAAGTCACCACCATGCGCGTCCGGTCGTGCAACAGGTTTTGAAGCGCTAATCTCAATTTGCAGCACGCTGCTTACGCACCGTTTAGCCCGTGTCGAGTTTGCGCCCGAGATCGCGGTCGCCACTTTATAGAAAGGACTAAAGGCTGGTGGAAACAGGCCTCTTCAAGCCTAGTTCATCAGAGGGTGTAGATGATTGCAACGAAACGCGATGGCAGGAGTGTCGTGTCTGTTATTGCGCGCGGCGGCGAAGAGGAAGAAGCTCGAAACCGGTCCTCAGAGGCCAAGGACCCCTGAGGGCCGGTTCAAAATCCGAACTGAAATTGAAAACAGGTTACGATTCCAGCGCCTTCCGGCAATACTCCATGCACTTGGCTAGCTCGGTCATACGGTCCGAACCGGCCGGAACCGGGTATTCATACTCAATAATCGCGGGAATTGGCCACTTGTTGTCGCGGATCACGTGAAGCACTTCCGCGACCGGCACATCGCCCTGCCCGAACGGCACCGTCGCGCCGTCATACTTGCGGTCCTTCACGTGGATGTGCGTGATGCGATCGTGATGCTCCTTGAGGAATGGCACCGGTGACGTCTTATTGCCCACAAGAAAATGGCCAATATCGAGGTTGGCACAATTGTATGGCCCGTAGCTCATCGCCTGCGCAAACGCCGCCGGCGTTCCCTGCAGGTGCCCATGGAAGCCGACGCGCATCTTGTGTTTTTCCGCAAACGGCGCGAGCCGCTGCGCCAGCGGCATTGCCATCTCGCAGGAAAGCGCGTGCGCTCCCAACGTTTTCGCCAAATTGAAGCTGTAATCGACCTCGTCATCGCTCAACTCTTCCATGTTGTCGAACTTCACGACGGCAATCATCACGCCGGCATCTTCATACTTTTGCCGGAGCGGTTTTACTTTGTCCATCGAGACCCCGGCGCGGAACTTGCGCAGTTCTTCGCGCGCCGCATCCCGCTGCGCCTTCTGCTCCGGAGCTTCTTGCGTACCACGGCGCGGCCCAGCGGGCACCTTGGGCGCATTCAAAAACACCTCGACCGGCTGCGACCGCAACTCGATCCAGCCCACGTCCAGCTTCACGCAGTCGGATAGCACCTCGTCCGGATCCATGTCTCGCTTGGCGGGATCGAAGTTGTACGGCACATTCATTCCTAGTTCCACGCCGCGAATCGTCGAATTCACTTTCGCGGGCGATGCCGCCACATCGCTCGCCAGTTCCCCTAGAATGCCCGCCGCCGGCAAAATCGACACCGCAAACTTCCCGAATTCCCGTCTTGTAAAACGCATGATTTCTTCCTCCTCGATTCGAATAAACCTCATACAAGGGCCGATCGTGCACGCTGAGGCGACGTATCGCCGTCAGCTTCCAAACCGAAATAACGAAACGCATTTCCGAAGCAAATATCGCGAACCATTCCGCCGATCAGTTCTTCATCGTTCGGCAGGTCGCCGTTTTCCATTTCACGTCCCAGTAAATTACAAAGTATGCGCCGGAAGTACCCATGTCGCGGATAGGACATGAAAGAACGAGAATCCGTCAGCATGCCCACAAATCGCGAGAGCAGCCCCACGTTGGAAAGCGCGTTCAATTGCCACTCCATACCTTCCTTCTGATCGAGAAACCACCACGCGCTTCCCCACTGAATTTTCCCCGGCGTTGCGCCGTCTTGAAAACTTCCGAGCGCCGTCGCCACGGCGTAGTTGTCCGCCGGATTCACGTTGTAGACAATCATCTTCGGTAAAGCATTTTCGCGCTCCAGATGATCGAGATACGCGCAGAGCGCCGCTGACTGCGGCCAATCGCCGATCACATCGAAGCCCGTATCCGGCCCCAGCGTCGCCAGCGCACGCGAATTGACGCTCCGTCGCGCGCCCAGGTGCAGCTGTTTCGTCCATCCTTTTTCCGCGTCGAGATGCCCGAAAAAGAGCATCAGGAAAGAGGAGAACCGTGCATGTTCGGCCGGCGTCGCGGCCCGGCCGGCGCGCGCACTCTTAAAAAGAGTCGCCGCCATCTCCTCGGCGCAACATTCCGCATAACACTGCGGGAGTCCGTGATCGGAAAGCCGGCAACCCATCGCGTGGAAAGCGTCATGCCGTTTTCGCAACGCGTCGAGAAACTTGGCAAACGTATCGATCTCAACGTCCGCAGCGCTCTCCAGCCGCTCGACCCACGAATTGAACCGCTCCGGCTGATCGACGCCGAGCGCCCGGTCCGGCCGAAATGCCGGATAGACGCGAGTCTGCAGCTTCGAAGCGGCAATCTTCGCGTGCGCTCGCAAATCGCTCGTAGGATCGTCCGTGGTGCAGAGCGCCCGCACATCGAACTTTGCGAGAATCCCCCGCGCGCTGAATTCCGGTTTGGCGAGCACCGCGTTCGCGCGCTTCCAGATCGCAGGCGCCGTCGATTCGCCAAGCAGCTCATCAATTCCGAAATAGCGTTTTAATTCCAGATGCGTCCAGTGGTAGAGCGGATTGCGCAGGCAGTGCGGCACAGTCTCCGCCCACGCCGCGAATTTCTCGTAATGCGTTCCATTGCCCGTGCAGAATCGCTCGGCGATTCCATTGGCCCGCATCGCGCGCCATTTGTAATGATCGCCTTCGAGCCATATCTCGAAAAGATCGGCAAACGTTCTGTCTTCGGCGATATCGTCCGGCGATAGGTGGCAGTGATAATCGAGAATCGGCTGCGCGGCAGCGTAATCGTGATATAAGCGGCGCGACGCCTTGGTTTGGAGCAGGAAATCTTCGTGAATAAAAGGCATGCTCTTCGGCCCGCATGCTGAGCAGGCATTGCTGGTTGCTATTCCCAAGCAAGCAAAGCACCGAAGAATAGCGGTTGTCAACGAAATTGCGAGAAATTCCGCGGTTTTTCCGCGCGCGCTGCATCACTGAATATTTCAAAAAATGCTGGACAACCGTATGATCGTGGATTATCGTCGCCCCCGGGTGGAAACGGCGTTTTATTTGGCGAAATCAACGATTTGCGGCATCCATTGCTCAAGATTCTTACAGTCCGCCGCGTCACCAGCGCTCGCTTCGATGCAGTACGAAAGCCGGTGCTGACCTAAATATGACCGAAAGGCGCATATCCAACGAACGTTACGTCGTGCAGGCCGTCGACCGCGCGCTCGACGTGCTCGAAGCTTTTCACGGCAACGAAGAAACCAGCCTCAACGCCATTTCAAAACGCGTGGGTCTCAACAAGAGCCGCACCTTTCGCCTGCTCTGCACCCTCTCGCGCCGCGGCTACGTCGAACGTACGGCCAACGGCCTCGGTTACACTCTCGGCCTCAAGCTTTTCGAGCGGGCCGCGCATTTCCGCCGTGATCTGAAGCAGAGCGCGCTTCCCTTCATGGAGCGTTTGCGCAGGGATTTCAACGAAACGGTGAACCTCGCCGTGATTCACGCCGGCAAGCTGCTTTACCTCAATATTCTCGAAAGTTCGCAGCCGTTTCGGATGGCCGCCGTAGTGGGCAGCCAAATGCCCATCCACACCACGTCGCTCGGCAAATCCATGATGGCTCACGCCCGCGAAGAAGAACTCAATAATCTCCTCAGGACGCTTTCGCCCAACGAAGCAAGAAGGCTGAAGAAAGAACTCGAATCGGCTCGCGAACGCGGCTACGCGTTTGATCGCGAAGAAAACGAACCGGGCGTCACGTGCATCGGCGCCCCGATCTTCGACGACTCGGGAAAACCGGTCGCTTCAATAAGCATTTCAGGCCCCACTGGTCGCATGTCCAGTCAGGAACGTGAAATCGGCGCCGCGCTCTGCCAAAGTTGCCGCGAAATTTCGCGCCAGCTTGGGTTCATCGACCTCGGTCGCGCGCGCAACGGAGGGAAGTCGCCGCTCAGGCTGCCGCGCAGTGCTCCAGAGAAAGGCCTCGAGTGAACCCCTCGCCTGATCAAGCCGTGGGTTCGCGCGCCTCCGACGCAGCCGTTCAAAGCGCAGAAGTCGAGCAGCAGAAATCGGTTCTCCACGCTGCCGTGGGTCACTGGCGTTGGATTATCTGCGGCCTGCTTTTCTTCGCCACCACGTTTAACTACATCGATCGCCAGGTCATCGGCCTGCTCAAGCCTACTTTACAGGCCGAACTGCACTGGTCCGAGCTCGACTACGCGCACATCATTCTTCTCTTTCAATTTGCTTACGCCATCGGCTATCTCGTGATGGGCCCGATGATCGATCGGCTGGGCACACGCAAAGGCTACACCGTTTCCGCCCTGATCTGGAGTTTCGCCGCGATGGCTCACGCTGCCGCGCGCACGGTCGCGGGTTTCGGTGAAGCGCGTTTCGCTCTTGGTCTCGGTGAAGGAGGCAGCTTCCCGGCCTCGATCAAAACCGTCGCGGAATGGTTCCCGCGCAAAGAGCGCGCGCTTGCGACGGCCATTTTTAATTCCGGAACGAATCTCGGCCCGATCATCGTGCCGATTATCATTCCGTGGATTACGATTCGTTTCGGCTGGCGCTGGTGTTTCATCATCACCGGTTTGATCAACCTATGCTGGATCGTTCCCTGGTTGATCGTCTATCGTCCGCCCGAGGAACACAAAGGCGTGTCCGCTGCCGAGCTCGCCTATATCCGCAGCGACCCGTCCGAGCGACCGGTAAGGATCCCATGGGCGCGGCTTCTCCCGCACCGCCAATTGTGGGCCATCGCGATTGGGAAATTTCTCACCGATCCGGTCTGGTGGCTTTTTCTTTTTTGGATTCCCGATTTTCTCAATCGCACGCACGGTTTGAACCTGCTCGCTCTCGAAGTTCCGCTCATCGTCATCTATGTGGGCGCCACGATTGGCAGTCTTCTCGGAGGTTGGCTCTCCGGTTCGCTCATCAAGCGCGGCTGGACGGTAAACGCGAGCCGCAAGACCGCGATGTTCGTCTGCGCGTGCGGGGCCGTGCCGATCGTGTTTGCGGGGCGCGTTTCGGGTCTGTGGGCCGCTGTCGGATTGCTCGCGTTGAGCACCGCGTCGCATCAGGGATGGTCCGCCAATCTGTTCACGCTTTCGTCGGACATGTTCCCTCGCCGCGCCGTGGGCTCGGTCACCGGCATCATTGGCACGGCCGGCGCGTGCGGCGGGATGCTGATCGCTGAAGTCGTTGGCTACTTGCTTCAGAAGACGGGCTCGTATAATTTGATTTTCGCGATCGCCGGTTCCGCTTATCTGACGGCGCTGCTCGTGATCCACCTGCTTGTGCCGCGGCTCCAGCCAGCCAGTGTCGACGTGGACTGAAAACAAGGACGACGTTGGAAATTAAAGCAAAAGACGGCAGCCGCTGGGACCTCGTAAGTCTCGGCGAAGTCATGTTGCGTCTCGATCCCGGCGACGTCCGCATCGCTACTGCCCGCACGTTTCAGGTGTGGGAAGGCGGCGGCGAATATAACGTCGCACGCGGCCTGCGGCGCTGCTTCGGCATGAGAACGGCAATCGTCACCGCGCTTGCCGATAATCCCATTGGACGCCTCGTCGAAGATTTCATGAATCAGGGCGGCATCGATCAGTCTCATGTGAAGTGGGTTCCTTATGACGGTGTTGGGCGCGCAGTTCGCAATGGCCTGAATTTCACCGAACGCGGGTTTGGCGTCCGTGCGGCTCTCGGCTGTTCCGATCGCGGTCACACCGCCGTCTCGCAACTGAAAGCGGGCGAAATCGATTGGCAAAAGGTTTTTGTTTCCGAAGGGACGCGTTGGTTTCATACAGGCGGAATCTTTGCCGCGCTCTCCGAGACCACGCCGGCTGTCGCAGAGGAAGCGATGCGCAAGGCGAAGGAATCCGGCGCGGTTGTTTCTTACGACTTGAATTATCGTGACTCTCTTTGGAAATCCTTCGGTGGACGCAAACGCGCCATGGAAGTGAATCGCGAACTGGTGCCTTACGTCGACGTTCTGCTTGGTAATGAAGAGGATTTCACGGCGGCGCTCGGTTTTGAAACCCGCGGCGTGAACGAAAATTATTCCGAGTTGAATACCGATAGCTTTCGCCGCATGATCGAGCAGGTCGTGGCCGCCTTTCCAAGACTGAAGGTTGTCGCCACCAGCTTGCGCAATGCGAAAAGCGCCACGCGCAATGACTGGGGTGCGATTTGCTGGGCCGAAGGAAACTTTTATTGCGCCACGTTGCGTGAAGATCTGGAAATCTTCGATCGCATTGGCGGCGGTGATTCGTTCGCTTCCGGCCTGATCTATGGCTTTCTCACGAACCGCGGGCCGAAATGGTCGGTCGAATGCGGCGCCGCTCATGGCGCACTCGCGATGACGACTCCTGGCGACACCACGATGGCAACCCTTGCGGAAGTCGAGCGCGTGATGAAAGGAGGCGGCGCCCGAGTCGCGCGCTGAGGAGTCATGGCGGGCGCGACACAGACGACGCGTGCAAGGATTCGTCGACGAACGAAAATGAAACGTCTCACAAAATCCGAAGTCCTGCAATGGATCGGCGAAGTCGGCGTCATCCCTATCGTTCGCGTCGATAGCGCCGATCTCGCGCGCCGCGCCGTCGCGGCCATTCAAAAGGGTGGCGTCACAATCGTGGAAATCACGATGACGGTGCCGGGCGCTATTCGCGTGATCGAGGAGTTGACGAACGAACTGGGCGGCGAAACGCTCATAGGCGCGGGCACCGTCCTCGATCCCGAAAATGCGAAAGATTGCATAGCCGCCGGCGCACAATTCGTCGTCAGCCCCGCGCTAAATCCGAAGACCATCGCCTATTGCAAAGATGAAGGCGTGGTCGTCTTGCCCGGCGCCCTGACGCCCACCGAAATCGTCACCGCATGGAATCTTGGTGCGGACATGGTCAAAATTTTCCCGGCTGGTGAAGTTGGCGGCGCCGGTTATCTCAAAGCCGTCAAAGCGCCCCTTCCGCACATCAAGATGGTTCCCACGGGGGGCGTTTCGCTCTCGACGGCAAAGTCGTTTCTCGAAGCCGGTGCGGACGCATTAGGGGTAGGCGGCGATCTCGTTAGCGTCTCTGCTCTCAAGCAGGGCAAAGACGCGCATATTACCGACAGAGCGAGGCAATTCGTGCAGATCGTCAAAGAGTTTCGCGGCGAAGCAGTTTCCGCGGAAAGCAGGCGGGCGTGACGGGCCAGGGAACACAATTCATTCTTATAGCATTATTCGAAGATAGGAGGAAAAACGATGACTCAGATTGGCAGGCGCGATTTTATCGCAGGGATGGGCGCACTAGGAGCATTGTCTTTGGCGGACGGGACTGCGAGAGCTGATATGGTCTCCCCTTTCCAAATTGGAGTAATCACGGATGAGGTCTCACAGGACTTCGGGCACGCGTGCGAGGTCGCGTCCAAGGAATTTGGCATGCACTATGTCGAACTCCGCGAAATGTGGGGCAAGAACCTTTTCGATCTTGACGATAGTCAGCTGAAGGAAGCGAAAGACATCATTGCGAAAAACAATTTGAAGGTCAGCGATATTGGCAGCCCGCTTTTCAAGGTTGATTGGCCCGGAGCTCCGAAGTCGAAATTCAGCCCGAAGCGCGATGAATTCGGTGCAAAGTTCGGTTTCGATCAGCAGCAAAACGTGGTGGACCACAGCATCAAGCTCGCCAAATACTTCGATTGCCCGCGCGTCCGCTGCTTCGATTTTTGGCGTCTTGACGATCAGAAGCCCTACCGCGCGGCCATCGATCAGGAACTGCTGAAGACCGCGAATAAGCTCGGGGACAATGGCCTGATCCTCGTTCTCGAGAATGAGCCTTCGTGCAACACGGCCACCGGTGAAGAATCAGGCAGATTGCTCGCGGCGGTCCAGTCGCCACATTTTTTTCTCAACTGGGATCCCGGAAACGCCCAGTATCATGGTGAGACGCCCTATCCCGATGGCTACAGCCACATCCCGAAAAACCGCATCGGCCACTGCCATGTGAAGGACGCTGTCAAAAAGCCGGACGGTAACGGCTATCAGTGGGCATGCATGGGCAAGGGTCTCATCGATTGGGTTGGTCAATTCCGCGCGCTGAAAGCGGACGGCTATCGTCACGCGGCCAGTCTCGAAACGCACTGGCGCGGTGCAGGTACGCCGGAAGAATCTTCACGGCAATCCTGGGCTGGTATGAAAGAAGAACTAACCAAAGCCGGGATACTGAGCTAACGGACTCGAACGAACTGACGCCGAACGGTAGGGGCGCAGGCTTGCTGCGCCTTGCCGCCTCATCGTCGGTTTGGCTATAGCCACAGGTATCGTAGCGGGGCTTCAGCCGTTTCGTGCCTGGAATTCGCAACCTAGGATTCAGATATGATCCATGTCGGACTCATCGGAGGCGGAAACATCAGCAGCACGCATGCGCGTGCCGTTGATTCAATTGCCGGTGCCAAAGTCGTCGCCGTTTACGGGCCCAATCCGGCGAAGACAGGCAACCTGGGCACTGCCCATCACGCCGCCGTTTACGGTAATCTCGAAACGCTCCTCACGCACCGCCCGATGGAAATGGTCATCATCGGCAGCCCGTCCGGTTTGCATGCCGACGAGGGCATCGCCGCTGCTCGCCACGGCCTGCATGTGCTCGTCGAAAAACCGATCGACATTACAACGGAACGCGCGGACGCGCTCATTGATGCCTGCGATCGTGCGAGCGTCCGCTGCGGTGTCATTTTTCAGGAGCGCTTTCATCCCGAAAATCTCAAGATTAAGAAACTAATTGATGAGGGAGGCTTGGGCCGTCTGCTCCTAGTCAATGCTCACGTGCCGTGGTACCGTCCGCCGGAGTATTACACCAAGTCCCGCTGGCATGGTCTCCGCGCAATCGATGGCGGGGGCGCCCTCATGAATCAGGGCGTGCATACCGTCGATTTTCTTTTGTGGATGATTGGCGACGTCGCAAGAGTCCAGGCGCGTACCGCTACGGTGCTCCAGCAGATGGAATGCGAGGACACGGCCCTCGCGATTCTTGAATTTGCGAACGGCGCGTTCGGCACCTTGCAGGTCACCACGGCTGAGTATCCCGGCTACGAACGGCGGGTCGAAATCACAGGCACTGAAGGGACGGTCGTCCTTGAAGGTGACCGCATTGTGGCGGCAGATCTGCGCCACAAGCGCGAGGGTCTGCTCAGCCCGCCGCCCGCGTCGGCTGGAGTTGGCGAGCGTGCCACATCCGCCGTCGTCAACGACACCAGCGGTCATCGCGCCGCTATCGAGGATTTCATCCGAGCCGTCCGCGACGGAGGCAAACTCAATTGCGACGGACGAGAAGGCCGGCGCAGCCTGGAGCTCGTCGAGCGGATTTACAAAGCGGCGGGAGAGGTGAAACGGAGCCATATTTCGGCCTGATGATCTTTTTTAGCGCGCTCGCAACGCAAAAAACGGCAAATTTTGGCAGTTCGCCGTCGGCTTTTCGAAGCTTCTAAGCCGTTGTAAGTGTTAGATTTGCGCCGATTCATGCAGGAAAGCTTAGGTCCGGATTTCTAATCGAGAAGCGGCGATTAGAAATCCACGTAAGTGACTGAAAACAAAGAAGAGCAGGCGATTCTAATCGAGAAAAGGCGGCATTTTTTGTTCATATCTTTGCAGCGCAAATGCCCCCATTAATGCACAAGGACGCCGAATGAAGATTACGGACGCGAAGGTTTTCATCTGCTCGCCGGGACGAAATTTCGTCACTGTAAAAATTTACACGGATCAAGGAATCTACGGCCTCGGTGACGCCACTCTCAACGGGCGCGAACTCGCCGTTGCAGCCTACTTAACCGAACACGTTCTCCCGTGCATCATCGGCCGCGACCCCGCGGACACGGAAGACATCTGGCAATACCTTTACCGCGGAGCTTACTGGCGCAAGGGCCCCGTAACAATGACTGCCATCAGCGCCGTCGACGTGGCTCTCTGGGATATCAAAGGGAAAGCTCTTAATACGCCTCTTTACAATCTGTTAGGTGGAAAAAGCCGCGCAAATGTCACGGTATACGGGCATGCAAATGGCCGCGATCTCAAAGAAACGATCGATGCCGTCGGCGAGTTCATAGCAAAAGGATATGTGGCCGTCCGGGCCCAGACGGGCATCCCGGGCATACCCTCTATATATGGCGTCTCAAAAGACAAGATGTTTTACGAGCCGGCCCGCAAAGGTTTGCCCCCCGAAGAGAGTTGGTCCTCGGAAAAATACATGAACTTCGTGCCGAAGCTTTTCGAAGAGCTTCGCTCCCGTTACGGCACCGATGTTCATCTTCTCCACGACGCCCACCATCGGCTAACGCCGATTCAGGCGGCTCGCTTCGGCAAAGAACTTGAGCCGTATCACCTCTTCTGGCTTGAAGACGCCACGCCGGCCGAACTCCAGGAAGGTTTCAGAATCATCCGCCAGCACACCACGACGCCTCTCGCCGTCGGCGAGATTTTCGATTCGGTTTGGGACGCGAAACTCCTGATCAGCGAGCAGTTGATTGATTACCTCCGCATGGAGGTCTGCCGCGGAGGCGGAATCACACCTATGAAAAAAATCGCAGCCTTCGCGGACATGTTTCATGTGCAGACAGGCTGCCACGGCGCCACGGACATGTCGCCGATCACGTTTGGGACCTCGCTTCATTTCGATATCGCAATACCGAACTTCGGGATTCAGGAATACATGCGCCACTCACCGGAGACCGATGAGGTCTTCCCGCATCATTATTACTTTGAGCGCGGATTCCTTTACCCGGGAGACGCTCCCGGTCATGGCGTCGATTTCGATGAAAAGCTTGCGGAGAAGTTCCCATACGAACGGGCCTACCTACCGGTGAATCGCAAATTCGATGGCACGATGTGGAATTGGTGAGGTGAATTGTGACTGTTGGTTCAATCGATCTTGCAGGGAAATCGGCTGTCGTAATTGGCGGTACATCGGGAATCGGACACGCCATAGCAATGGGACTCGCGGGAGCGGGCGCGGACGTCGCGGCGACATCGCGTCGCGCCGAGGAGGTTGAAAATGCGGCTCGCGAAATCGAGGCAATGGGCCGCCGGGCGTTGCGCATGACTTCGGACGTGACCGATCGCGCTTCTCTTGAGAAGGTTCTCGATGCGAGCGTGAAAGCGTTTGGAAGAGTGGACATCCTGGTGAACTCGGCCGGCCGCACCAAACGCGCTCCGACGTTGGATTTTCCCGAGGCTGATTGGAATGGGATTCTGGAAACGAACCTCACCGGTGCGCTTCGGGCTTGCCAAGTCTTCGGTCGTCACATGATCGAGCGCGGCTCCGGGCGCATCATTAACATTGCGTCGCTCGCCACGTTCGTGGCCCTGTTCGAAACGACGGCATATAACGCCAGCAAGGCCGGCCTCGGCGCCCTCACGAAGTCGTTGGCAGTCGAGTGGGGGCCGAAGGGGGTCAACGTGAATGCGATTGCTCCCGGTGTGATCAGAACATCGCTGAACACGAAGCTGATCGACGCGACCCCGCGCGGCAACGAGTTCTTGATGCGGACGCCTCTTAAGCGCTTCGGCAAAACCGAAGAACTCGCCGGGGCTGCGGTTTTCCTCGCTTCAGACGCCGCCAGTTACGTAAATGGCGAGATCATCTGCGTCGATGGCGGCCTCCTCGCAAGCGGAGTAAACCAGTAATTTGGAAACACTGCTGGTCGTCGCCTTAAAACCCGTATACTCGGACCAGAGTGATTTCTCCCGCCCAGAACTCGATCGGAACACCAGTAGCAGCCCGTGTGCCGAAGAGACGATGGTTGATGGCATTCTTGCTTGGCACCGGTGTTGTGGTCACTTATTTCGACCGCATCAACCTATCTGTCTCCCGAGATGCTCTAAATACGACGTTCGGGTTGCCGCTCGTCGGCTTCGGTTATTTGTCGAGCGCGTTTAGTTGGACGTATGGCGCGATGCAGTTGCCGGCAGGAATGCTGCTGGATCGCTTCGGAATCAAGCAAGTCGGGCGAATCGGCACGTTTCTGTGGAGCTGTGCCACGTTCGCGGCGGCTGTGTCCACTAGCATCGCGGCGCTATTCGGCGCCCGGTTTCTCCTTGGCATTGCGGAATCGCCGATATTTCCCGCGAATGCCAAGGCGATCGGCGCATGGTTTCCACCAAAAGAGAGAAGTTTTCCGATGGCGATCACAGACGGCGCGGCGAAATTTTCATCGGCCATTGGAGTACCGTTCATCGGCTTGCTGCTTATTCACTTTGGATGGAGATGGTCGTTTGCCGCCACGGGTATCATCAGTTTTGTCTATTTCTTATTGTTCTTTCTCATTTACCGAAATCCCACCGAAGACCGGCATCTTTCGCCGCAGGAATTGGATTACATCACCAGAGAGAGTGAGGAAAGAAATGACGCCGCCGAACCGAGGAATGTGTTCACGACGGCCGACCTGATCCGCGAGAAAAAGGTATGGGGGCTTGCTCTCGGGTGGGGTGCCTACAATTACAGCTTCTATCTCTTGCTTACGTGGCTGCCGAGCTATCTCTCGATCGCGCTGCACTTGGATCTATTGCATTCCGTAGTCTACACGAGCATCCCCTGGCTGCTCGCAACTCTTGCGGATATCTTCATCGGTGGTTGGTTTGTGGACCTTCTGATTCAGCGCGTCTGGAATCCACAACGGGTTCGCAAGACGGCTATGGTCGTGGGAATGAGTTTGGGGCTGGCGATTTGGGGCGCGCGAGGCGTTCACACCCCAGCAACAGCGCTATTTTGGATTACGATTGGGCTATGCGGTCTTTCGATTGCCGCTCCGGTAGCATGGACGGTGCCGTCATTGATCGTCCCGCAGGAGAACGTTGGGGTTGTAAGCGCCATCGCAAATTTTTGCAGCCAAGTGGCGGGAATTCTCGCGCCGATCGTGACTGGATACATCATCGCTCTGACGCACTCCTTTTCCGCTGCGTTCGCAACTGCAACCGTCGTGTTGTTGGTCGGGATTTGCGGCTACGTACTTCTTTTGCAGGAGATTTCCTTGATTCCTTCAAAACACAGGGGATAATGTGCAGTAGGGGAAGAAGCGCGGCGCCGCGCAAATCTCTACGCAATGTGCATCGTTGCCTTGATCCCGATACCCGAAAAATGACCTAGTATTTCCAGCCGAACTCGCACGATACTGATGGTTAGGATAGTTTCGGAACTCGATCCTGGACCACGGTGACATCAACGGCCCAATATCAGCTTTGAATACCAATGAGTAGGCGCCTTCCCACAAGAGAAAAACGTCACAGAGTCATTACGTCGAAACGGCGAAAGCGATCGAGCTTGCGCGGCGGCACGAAGGGCAGGCTGCCTGTGGGTTTGCTCGTCCTGAACGTACCGAATCTTAACGATCTGACCTCCGCGAAAATTGTCGAGTCAAATTCTGCGGCGGCGCATCTCCTGGGCGAGACGCAGACTTCCCCCGCACGTAAGAGTCTTGCCAATTTAAGTACTCTTTCCGGGAGAGGCGCGTTAAATGGCTTGAGGCTGGCGCTTCGTTCCGGTCAACCATTGGACCTTGAGCAGCCGAAAGGACATCAAGCGAACGGACCTCGCGGATTGCGAATTCGGTCCATTCGTCTCTCAGCGAAAAAGTTCGTACTCACCGTCGAAGACGGCAGTGCGCACGCAGCTGCAGAACAAGCCGTGAAGCGAAGCGAAGAGAGCTTTCAACTTCTGATCCACAGCGTAAAGGATTACGCAATCATCATGATGGACCCTTTGGGGAAAATACTCAGCTGGAACGAGGGAGCTGAGCGACTGAAGGGTTACAAATCCGAGGAAATCATTGGAAAGAACTACGGCATCTTCTTCACAGTCGAAGACCGTAATAGTAAAAAGCCAGAAACGCAGCTTCGCAAGGCCTCTGAGGCAGGGCAATCTGAAGACGAAGGTTGGCTCGTGCGCAAGGATGGATGGGCATTTTGGGCGAACACAGTTATTACTGCTTTGCGCGACGAACGAGGTCAGCTGTATGCGTTTGCAAAAATCACGCGCGATATGACAGAGCGACGCGAGCGCGAAGAGTCGATCCGCATGTTGAATGAGCACCTGGAGGGACGAATCGAAGCTCGTACCGCGGAACTCGTTCAGTTGAACGAAGCGTTGCAGTCGGAGGTCAGGGAGCGAAAGAACGCAGAGGAACAACTACGCGCACTCGCGGCACGCCAGGAACGTGTCCGCGAGGATGAGAGAACACGGCTGGCGCGCGAAATCCATGACGCGCTAGGCCAGATGTGCACAGCCCTGAAAATGGATATTGCCTGGATCGCTAAAAGGCTGCCGAAAGACGAAAAGCGTCTCGTCGAGAAGTCGGATGCAGCATTGAAGCTCGTGGGAGACTTGGTCAAGTCCTTGCGTCGCTTATCCGCGGAATTGCGGCCCAGCACGCTTGATGCGCTCGGGCTGGTGGCTTCGATTGAATGGCAAGCGCAGCAGTTCGAGATGCATACCGGCATTCGATGCCAGCTCTTTCTCCCGGAAAAGGATCTCGTGCTGGATAAGGAGCGCTCTACGGCGATTTTCCGTATCTTTCAGGAGACTCTTACGAACGTCGCGCGCCATGCCGGAGCGACGACGGTTCAGACGAGCCTCGTCGTTGGCGATAGCAAGATTGCGCTGATCACGCACGACAACGGCGCCGGCTTCGATATTGCCGCAGCCGAACGACAAGGTTCGCTCGGCTTGCTCGGAATGAAAGAGCGCGCCCATTTACTCGGCGGCGATTTTAAGATCTCCAGTTCTCAGGGCAAGGGTACAACGGTGGTCGTTCACATACCTTGCTAGCTTCCGCCGTGAGAAGTCGCCCTCCTCTTTCAAATAACTTCAGGAGCCGGATGTTGCGCACGCATGCGCCTAAGTGTCTCCCCGTAGCAGATATTAAGGTTTTTACCGGATGTCGAAACTGCGTCCGAGTGTTACCTAATGGAGCCTGGAGAGGGTGGGTTCGGCTCTATCGCTGCAGCACATTCTGCGAGCTCGCCGGAAGAGCGAAATCATATGGCCAAGGACGCCGAACGCCCTGAACGGGGTGCGACGCGGTCATGCGTTCGCTGCCAGCCACCAGGGCGAGCCGCAGACGGCATTCTGGCCCGCCATGCAAAGGGAAAGGACGACGCTCTAATACTTGTCGCTCGCTGTAGGGAGTCCCGAACATGACTCTGCGATCTCACGCAAGGCAGGCGCCAAAGACCGATCTCAAGACTACTTATGAGAGCGCTCTTCGGAATTATGTGGAGGGTGCAGCAGAGAAGGACCTTGTCTGCGCATACGAATTGGGCCAAACCGCGTTTGCCGCGAATGTAGGAATTCTCGAGATCGTATCACTGCACCATTCGGCGCTCGTAGAGACGTCACCTCGCAAAGGGCACAACGGGGACGCAGAACGGTTGCTCAGGCTCAGCGGCCAATTCTTGGCCGAAGTGTTCGCCACTTACGAGCTAGGACGCCGAGCTTACGGCGATACCGTCTTGAGCCTGCGGCATTTGAATGAGTTGTTGGAGCAGGAGGTCAAGAGACTCGCGCACACCGTTCACGATGAAGCCGGCCAGCTATTGGTGGCGGCCCACTTGGCCATCGCGGAAGTCATGTCAGGCGCGAAACCGGAAGTGCAGAAGCGTCTTCGCGAGGTTACAGGCTTGTTGCATCAGGCCGAAGATCATCTGCGTGAATTTTCTCATGAGCTGCGGCCGATGATGCTTGACGATCTCGGGCTCGTTCCTGCGTTACGGTCCTTGGCGGAGGGCGTTTCAAAGCGACGGCGGCTGGGGGTTGAAGTCGCGTCATCGTTCGAGCGGCGCCTGCCTCCGGCAATTGAAATGGGTCTTTATCGCGTGGTTCAGGAGGCGTTGACAAACGTAACCAGGCATTCGCGAGCACGACACGTGAAGATCAAAGTGCAACGCAGTCCGACACACGTTCGTTGCATTGTTGAGGACGATGGCGTGGGATTCGATGTCGATTCGGTGCTTTCGGGGAATGGAAAGAAATGCCTCGGTCTGATTGGAATTCAAGAACGCTTGAGTGTTTTAAAAGGTACGTTCCGCGTCGATTCGCAGTTAGGGCGCGGCAGCAAACTTACTATCGCGGTTCCTCTGGGAGATTGACATGCCGACTCGAGTTATTCTTGCTGACGATCACGTGGTGGTTCGGCAAGGGCTAAAAGGACTTCTCGAACGCGAGGAGATACAAGTCGTAGGTGAAGCATCCGACGGGCAAGAAGCCATTGCATTGGCGGCGAAGGTCATGCCGGATGTTGCGGTCATAGATATCGGAATGCCGATTCTCAATGGTCTGGAGGCGGCGCGTGAAGTTAGAAAGGCATCGCCAAGGACCAAGGCAATTCTGCTCACGCGTCACGATGAGGATCAATATGTCACCGAGGCGTTACGAGCCGGCGTAAAGGGCTACGTGCTGAAAAATCAGGCGGCGACAGATCTGGTGCATGCAATCCATCAAGTGTGTAGAGGTGGAATCTATCTCAGCCCCAGCGTTTCGCGAGCTGTAGTGGACGCCTACTTATCGAAGGAAGAAGTGGCGCCCGATCCTCTTTCGGCACGCGAGCGGCAGGTGATCCAACTGATTGTGGAAGGAAAATCGACGCGAGAAGTGGCCATTCTGCTCGGCATCAGCGTCAAAACCGCGGAGTCTCATCGGGCGCGCCTGATGCAGAAACTTGATATTCACGAAACTGCGGGTCTTGTGCGTTACGCCATTCGGCGGGGACTCGTAGAGCCATAGTAACGGCGACGGAGCTGCGAAGACCGAAACGGATTCTCGCGAGAAAAGCTTAGAAAAGCTCAATTCACAAGACCGCTCTGAACTGCGTAGCGCACCAAATCGGCCGTACTTCTCAGGCCCGTTTTTAGCAGGACGCGCGCCCGGTAGGTGCTTACCGTCTTGACGCTCACGGCAAGCTTTTCAGCGATATCTTTCACGGTCATTCCGGAAGCGATCATCCTGAGTACTTGAAATTCGCGATCGGACAGCCTCTCGTGAAGCGGTACGTCACTCCGCCGCCCTAAATCGGAGGCGAGCCTCTCAGCCAAATTGACGCTCACGTAACGGCCGCCGTGTAGCACTTTGCGAACGGCCTCAGTCAACTCCTCCGGGACGCTTTCCTTCGTGAGATAACCCGATGCGCCGGCCCTCAACGCTCGTCGAGCGAACTGCTCTTCTGGGTACATGCTTAGAATCAGAACTGGCATCGCCGGCCGGAGCGTTTTCACCTCTTTCAGGATTTCAAGCCCCGTCCGGCCGGGCATGCTGATATCCAGAACGACAATGTCCCATTCCTTCTGGCGAATGTGCTCCAATGCTTCATCGGCGGTGCGCGCCTCCCCGAAGGAGGCCTTCGGAAATTCGCCTCGAAGTGTTTCCCTTAGGCCCCTTCGAAAAATTGCATGATCGTCAGCCACGAGAATTGTCGTAATCACTTGTCACCGCATCGCGGAAAGCACAAAGTCGCTCTCTACGCGATAACGAAGTTTCGCGTCTTCATAAATAGGCGAAAAAGGTTAGTGCCGCACGCTGTATACGTGGGAGATTCGCCCAGGTTTTTACCCTACAGGGTTGTGGTAATTTAATGACGCTGCGGCAAAACTCTGCATACTTGTTCCACGCGGCATCTACTCAGCGCGGCGGTACGGGTGTCTCACGCCCGCTCTAGTGGTTTTTACCCGGCACATATTGCTGTACTCATCGGATTGTCGCTTGACGAATCGGCCTTTAGACTCGTGCGCAGTTTCATGGGTCTGCGGAGGAGCGACGCGGGGCTGTGGAGAAGTCTAAATCCCGGGGCCGCGCAGAAAGGCGATGTGCTAGGCCACTCGGTTCTGACGGTCGTTTTCTGAACCTCTTGCCTAACCCTCGTTCAGCCGACCACTTCTCAGATCAGTCCTGAAACGCACGAGGAGGAGAAAATGTGCGGCGGGTTAAGATTTGCAGTGAAGCGAGTTCTCGCGTTTGGAGCGGCAGCCGCCTTAGGCATGACGGGAATGGCGTCCGCTCAAGATGCCCAGCCGAGTTCGCATGCTGTGACGGAGGAAAGCGGTCTTAGAAACCCTGCGACTATTCCTGTTCCCGGCGCGCCCGCAACATCAAAGTCAGACTACGTCATCGGTCCGGGCGACCTTCTCTCCGTGAACGTGATGAACGAACCAGAGGTTACGGGGAAGGTCCCGGTTAGACCAGATGGTATGATCACCGTTCCTCTGATTGGCGACGTACAGGCAAGTGGCCTCACTCCCGATAGACTTCAAGCCTCAATCACAAAAAAGCTCACGGATTATGTGAAGGACCCGTCTGTGACAGTCGTTGTAGAAGAAATGAACAGCCGGCAATTCAACGTACTCGGAAAAGTGCAGCATCCGGGCGCTTTTCCGCTGAGCAAACCGACGCGTGTGCTGGACGCGCTGGCACTTGCCGGAGGTTTTAACGACTTTGCCAAAAAGAACAAGATCTATGTTCTACGCACGAATGCGTCGGGAAACGCGGTAAGACTCCCTTTCAACTACAAAAAGGTCGCGGCCGGCGAGGACGATAGCGAGAACGTTCAGCTGCAGGCGGGCGACACCGTTATTGTGCCGTGAGGTTCTATGAAAAAGCGTAATACGGTAGCACTCGGCGTGTGCCTTACAGCAGTTATTTGGATATGCACACCTCTAAAGGCGCAAGTTCAGACAGTCGATGACGGAACGTTTAACTCGTCCTTGGACTCAGGCTACGCAACACAGTCTCCGTCTCAAAGCGGCATCAATGCAGAGCTGGAAACACGGCTGACGCGAGATACGAATGTGTTCAGTGACAACTCCAGGCCGTACAGTGACTTCATTTATCAGGAAGGCGCGCTGATAAACCTGTGGAAGTCGCAACCACGCTGGAACCTTGCGCTCCAGTACCGCCCGACTCTGCTCCAATATCAACATGAGTCGTCGCTCAACTCTTTTGACCAGGGACTCGAGCTGACCGGCAATTACAGCTTCACGCCAAGATTTCGCTTTCAGGGTACTGAGACGTTCGACAGTTTCACGGGCTTCCTGCCTTCTTCCTCCAACCAATACTTTGTGTTGCCTACATCCGGTTTTACTGGCGTAAAGAACACACTCATCGCACCGACGAGCCACGATCTCTCTACCGCGTCAGAAGGTCAGCTTATTTACGACGTGAGCCCAAGGGGCTCGTTCGACCTCACGGGTGGCTATTTGCTGCAGGACTTTTCGGGTATCAAGGATGCGCCGCAGGGTGTTTTATCGCCGGGATTGTTAGACACGAACGGAGCCACAGGGGGGGCTAGCTATACGTACCGTTACACGCAACGAATTGCCCTTGGGCTGCGCTACGTCTATCAGTACTTCCATTATGGA